>CAZUTM010000039.1:21867-32392 GCA_964623665.1 uncultured archaeon | reverse complement strand
CTGAGAAATCGGGAAACCGCTCGGTTCATAACCGATACCAAAATATGGGATTTTGGAGAAATCAACGTTCAATCCCTTATCAAGCTCATGCTAAACAAAGCAGAGAATCCGACCGATTACATGAAAATGGTTTTTGAATTCGTAAACCAAAAAATTCAATACCGAATCAATAATACCCGAGAGAAAGCATCTGTTGCTTTGAAAACATTAGTTGGCGATTGCTCCGAATACAGCGATTTATTCGTTGCCTTACTTCGGGGCGGAGGTATTCCCGCTAAAATCGTGCACGGCCTTATTGTCGATACAGCAAAAAATGCTCTGGAGCCCCATGCATGGTGCGAATATTTCTCTCCTGAATTGGGCTGGATCCAATGCGATCCAACATGGGGATATCTTGCGGGCGTTTGTTGTCAACACATTTCGAGGCAAAGAGAAGGGTTGGGTTCAGAATTACCAACCTATTCGGTGGAATATCAAACCTTGGATTCCAAGCTTGCTGTGGAGGAAAGTGTTGAATTTCAAATCATTCCAACAAGATAAATGCAAATATATATTACCTCATATTAATTTACGCACTTTATTTATAAACCGCGTGCGTAATTTATTATGAAATTAGATATAAATGGTGAAAGATTTTAAGAAAAACCAATATTCTCGAACATTTAACGAGAAAGTAATTTTAGATTAAGTATAAAACCCCACAAAAAAAGTTTCGATTATCTATGTTATCCATTTTCAGAATTCGGCGTGGAAATTCGATGAGAATGCCCTTTTCCATTAATAAATTATTTGAAGTTATTTTTCGGCTGAAATTTTTTATGTTAACAAAGCTAAATAAGCGGGCATGCTTTTTTTAAATCGATAATCATGGGTGCATTTGCGAGGAATCTTGCGCTTCTCATTTTTATTAATTTGCTTTGGGGCTTCATTCCTATCCCGGCTATTGGATTGTTCGCTCGCTATTCTTTATTTACTATTTTGGTGATGCGTTTTCTCTGCGCCGGCATTCTCATGTTTTTGTTTGCGTTTATTCTTGCCCTTAAATCGAATAGATCCAATCCGCAGTTGAAGCAAGAATATAAAATTGGAGTTCGAAAATATTTTGATTATATTAGAAGTCCCAACTCGAAATTTTTTAATAAATCGCAATTATTATATCTTATGTTGCTTTCGTTATTTGGCATGACGTTCCAAATCATCTTCTTTTTCTTGGCCTTGAACACCCTTGGGGCCGCGATTTCGATGATCGGATTTCCGATCGGAATCTTGCTGATCGCGGTATATGCATCGGTGTCGGGTGAAGAAGATGTTACTCCCTTCAAAATACTCTATATAGCGTTGCTGATGGTGGTGATTTGGATTTTTTATTTCGTGTATTCAGAACAAGCGAGGGCGGCAGGTTCGGAAGTGGGGTATTCAATCTTTGAATTCCTTTATGCACCACTCTTCGGTATCTTTTTGGCGATCTTTTATGCCGGATCGGAAAAAGATCGCTATTCACAAAGCGAGTTGAAAATAATCCGACATAATTCGAATTATAAGCTCATTCGGATGATTTTCAAAGTCGCTACGATAATGATATTCACATCTCTATTTACGATTCCGGTGGTCTGGATCCTTTCATTTATACCCGCCTCGGATTCGGTTCATGCAATGTCAGTCCAATTTTTTGCAGATTTCTCGAGATATGCATCGCTTTTTTCCGATCTCGATTTCTTTATCATCGCCATCGGAGCCACCTTCATCCCGTATGTGATCTATTTTTATTTAGAAGGCACATGGGAATCCTCAAATCTCGCATTCGAGAACTGGGTTTCCATTTTGGGCTTATTAGAACCCGTATTTTCTCTGGTGTTCGGTGTTTGGCTATTGAAAGAACAATTTATGCCCTTTGGATTCGTAATGATCATTATTCTCACCATCGCCGCAATTATTATGCGCTATATTGACGAAACTGAAAATAAAATCATTGCAATTGTCCTCATCAAACATAAAAAAGTGCATATTGGAGATTTCTTTAAATCTCTTTATGAATTACGGGATTGCCAATCGATTCACACCGCTTTGGGCCCCTACGATTTTATTATGGAGATAAAATTATCCTCGCAGAAACGATTCTACAAACTGATCAAGCAAAAAATTCCTACGATATTCGGCTCAGCACTCGAAGATCTCCAAGTACTCTTCATAGAAAAAACGAACTTCGACCGAAACATCGAAAAATAATTTTTTATTTAAGCAAAAATTACCACAAAGGAGGAAATTCGTAGATGATGAAAGTATTATCATTTTTCAAACTCGTGCATGGAAACACGGATCGTGTCGTAGAAGAACTGAAGAAGATTCCGGGAATCGTTAAGGTATCCACGATCACCGGTGTATACGATATCGTTGCGGAGATTGAGGTTGAACACCCCGAAGAACTACACGATATTTTCGCAAAGAATGTTGAAAAAATCGACGGAATCACCGAAACCCTAAGCCATCTTATCATGAAAACATGGAGAAAATAGAATTCTCTCACGCCGCTCATTTTTATTCGGCAGACCAACCACGATCATTATCATTTTTTCGGTGCAGCCGAATATCGATTCGCATCTCTCTTTCGATACTTTTCCATCACATCTCTCAACGACTGTGCCAAATCGATATTATAATAATTCGCAATGCAAATTAAACTGTACAAAGTATCTCCAATTTCTTCGTCGATATCTTTTTTCGGTTCGGTCGGCTTCTTAATCTTCACTTTCTCATAGTGATTAATTTGCCGGGCCAACTCTCCGACCTCTTCGGCAAGCGACAAAAACATCGCATACGGAGTCCAATACCCGCCCATTTGTTGAATCAAATCATCCACTTCTTGTTGTAATACCTTCAGTTCGGTCGATTTTGCATCTCTCTGTTGTTCAGAATGTTGTTCCATGATTTGAGAAATGAACAGCATATTATCTTTTTTTTGATTGTGCCAAAAGCCGAGCAGCACCACATCAATGCAAGTAAGTTTTACCGCCTTATGAGACCGGGAACCAACATATTTTTCAAAAAATACACCAACAATGCATCGGATTCTTCTTAAGGATTGCACACATTATATTCTTATGCCAATTTCTCTGAATACCTATTCTCTTCGCAAAGAACTCGGTTCGGGCGAATTATCTTTTAATAATAATTCGTTCTTGGGGTTTATTTCGAAATTAGAAATTGATGGCATTGAACTTTGGGCGAACCACATGGAAGCGCAAGGCTGGGATGAATCCGAATCAAGATTTCATGAATTTCAAGATTCTCTTCAAGAGCACTCGATACAAATCTCCGCACTTTGCGTGGAACACGGAATCACAAGCACGCCCAAACCTGAATATCTCCCGGATCCTACATGGATAGATTCGGTTCGGGAAGTGAATATGGAGAGATATAGTTATGCGGAATTATATCTTGATATTGCTCGGGAATTCAATATTTCTTTTGTCCGATTCTGCTACGGGCCCGGATTTTTCGGATATAAGATTCCGATTTCGAAATCTATCCCGTTCAATGTACAATTGGCTACAGAACTTTATGGGGCATTATGTGAACATATCAATGACTCATCGGTTACCTTATGTGTGGAAAATCATTCCGCGATTACCGCCGATCCAATGTTTATCTCCAATTTATTGGATGCGGTAAGCGCACTTAAAGTAACCCTTGATCTCGGCAATTTGCCCGATGATAAAACCCCTTTCATGAAAGAAGTTATCAAACGAAACCGGATTGGCTATGTACACGCCAAATTCCATGAAATCGTTCAAGAAAAAGAATTGTGTCGAGAAAAATTTGTGGATTATAGTAATTTAATAAAAAAATTGAAAGAAGCGGGGTTTAATGGAACATATTCTATTGAATGGGCAGGATCTGGAGACGCCAAAAATGGGATAACAAATTCGATTAAGGTGTTGAAGCAATGGCTATAAAAAACAAATTCATCGATTATATCGATAATTTTTTTCAATAGGAGACCAATTTCATCGGAATTGAAGCGAGAAATGTTTCCGTTCGTTATAAACACCAAAATCTCTTATTTGTATATTATATTAAATTGATCTTTAAAAAATAGGAGTAATTCTTTCAGATTTTCCTTTACTGGTTCAGACATCAGATCGCTTTTTCAAAATAGCCTTCCGAAGCCGCTTAGAATCGCATATGTCATCATGAAAAGGAGAAGCGAAAAATTTATTTGTGTTATTATATTTTATCTCACCGTTATTGATTTAATCCGGAGATTTCATAAAGATTTTTGTTTGTCTTAATAAGAGATTAATAACGTATGTTAATAGAGCAATATCTCGTATTCAAATTTTTTCTTCAATAATTGAGCCTTAAATGGTCCGAAATCGAAGGCGATTTTTCGATGAATCGCTTTACGATAATCTGATCTTTGGATTCCCATAAAATAATGCATCCAATCAAAATATTCGATTGTAAAACAAATTTAAAATAAGTTCCATATTGAACTTTATTCATAAGAATTTCGTAATTTTGCTTCAAATCGAGATCGTATTCACAGATTGCATGATAATTCATGTCACAAAGCCGTGTATAAACATGGAATGCTCCCGGATAGAAGTTCAAGCGCTTCAATTGATCGGCAGTTAAATTTTGAGAGGACTTCCGAACGATTAAATTTTCGGCTGTTTTTTGACTCATAAGCCCGTCAACGCCCCAAAGTCTTCTAATCAAAACCATACTTTTCTCAGACTTGCAATTCTTCGTCGAGCATTGATACTATTTATTCCACCGATTATAATAATAAGTCGCTTCTATCGGGAAAGAAATAATATTTTTTTTTATTATATTTAAAATATTCAAAAATAAGGCTTGAAAAAACTTAGAGTGTGAATTTTTTATGCCACATTTCTAAGAGTAAAAAAAATCAAATTCAATACATAAAAACCGGTCGAAATGATGGAGAGTTATATTTTTCGAAGGATATTATTAACTTCATCAATAAAATCTTCGAATTTCCACTCTTGATTGCGCTTTTCAATATCTGAAATTTTTAGAAAAAGAAGTTTCAGTTTATTGGATGTAAGATAATCGATTCTCGGTGCAATCAAGCATATTAGATATAGTTCATAACCGCCCCGAAAGGATTTATTTGGTTTAAAATCGACGAGCAAATACGCATCGGATTTCAAATTTGAAAGGTGCATGAGTGAATCCGCTGCGGATTGATAAGACTCATGGCCAAATACTGCATTCACCACGTTGAACAACTGTTCACCGAGCCTATTCGCATCCAAACATGATGAGAAATTTTTATTTAAGTGTTTTTTAACGAGCGGGCCCCAAACATCGTCCCATTTTATTAAAATTAGCAAAAATGAAGATTCATTACATTCCATCTCCAAATTTGTTGTGGTGGACGGTTCCATTGTTTGCTTGATTTTATTTTGCATCACCAGCCGGTATTGGTTTCTCGAGATCTTTCCTTTCACAGAAGCAATTAAATCTTGGGCATCGACCGGTTTAACCAAGTAATCATCCGCACCCAACATCTTTCCTATTCGAATATCTTCGGGAGACGATTTAGCGCTCAAAAAGATAAAAGGGATATGGTTCCATTCCGGCTTTGTCGAGATATATGAATAAAATTCATAGCCATCCATCTCGGGCATCATTATGTCGCAAATGATCAAATCGGGCATCGATTCAAGATTCGTCATAAGATTGACCGCCTCTTTTCCGTTCGATGCCTCGAGAGTTTGGAAATTGGCTTCTTGCAGCATACGGCAAATACTCAAACGCACGAATTTTGAATCATCCACTACCAAAATTGTTTTCATTTTAACACCCGATTCAAAATTTGATAAGAAGAACGAACCTAAGAATTTAATTAGACAAATATGTTTTTTACAATTTGGCATCGTTTTTAAAAAATAGGCGCCTTTATCGATTAAAGCGTTTTTCCATGCAATTGAACACCAAACCAAATTAAACGCAATAATTCTCGATGGAGAGCCGTTTTTCATCAATGAAAAAGGATCAATCTGATTCGGATATTTTGAAAGCGCAGAAATAAAAAATGTTTAAATTATAGGATTCGCTTTATTTCTTAGATTCGCTGTTGAGAAACCGACAGTCAATGCGGATGTAGCTCAGTCGGTTAGAGCGCCAGACTCATAGTGAAAGAATTAGGTCAGAGGAAATCCTCCTTTTATGGGATATCTGGAGGTCGCTGGATCAATCCCGGCCATCCGCACCTTTTTTGTTTTCAATGTATTCCTCAGAAATCTTATATATCAAAAAAACACATTGAAGAATATGGTTTCCAAGCAAAAATTCGTATTATTCTTTTTGATCTCTCTGATTATTATGGGGCTGCTTTTTCCTTTGATTGCATTTTCGGGTACAATAACAACACATAATTTTAATGGGACGACTACCAAAAAAGTTGCAGCCTTTTATTACCAATGGTACGGAAACACCACAAATTATAGTTCTACAAGCCCGTACAACGTGACCGACAATGATCAATGGTGGCACTGGGATGATAAAGGCTTTAAAAATTGGACGCCCCCGGTAAATGCATGTTCACCTCATACTCCGGTAATGGGCTGGTATGATTCGGCTGATCCGGAATTGATCCGCTATCATTTGAATTTGGCACAATGGGCAGGAATAGATGCGCTTGTAAGCTCATATTGGGGCAGAAACGGGCAAGAGTTTAAAAACATCAAAACAATGGCCGAGGTTTCAAAATCGATAAACTCAAGTGTGAAAATTGCGCTTTATTTTGAAATATTCATGTCGAACTTGCCTGAAATGAATTCTTCTGCCCAAATTACGTTTCTTGTGGATGAATTTCGCTTTATTTATCAATTTATGAACGATCCGAATTATAAAAATCAGATGTGGTTCGAGAATGGCAAACCGGTATTGTGGATATATGTGGTGCGCGCAATCTCTCCCGAGGTTTGGAATTCGGTCCTATCACAATTGAACTCCGAAAATATCAATTTCTTTTTAGTTGCGGATAGGCCTAAACAAGACTCGAACCATATTGCCCAGTTTCAAGGGCAACATATTTACGATGTCTATGCACCGATTCGGGACAACACTTATCTCGAGCAGTTTTGGAGGATTAAGGAGCAATCAAAAACATTCAACCAAATTATGGTCGCGGGTGTTGCGCCGGGCTACAACGATACGGTGGTTAGAGCTGGAAATGAGCCGTTCTCACGCGAAAATGGCAAATTCTATCATGAACGGTGGTGCGATGCGCTAAGCCTAAACCCCGATTGGATTTCAATCACTTCATGGAATGAATGGCATGAAGGAACCGAAATCGAACCATCAATAGAACATGGCGATCTTGCTTTGAATCAAACAAAAGATTACATCCAACAATTTAAAACCGGAAATTATACTACGCTCAGCCCTACATATTCAATAGGCAAGATTTTCATGCATGATGCACTTCAAGAGATTGGAATCGGATCTGGAGTTATAATCATTGGGATCGTTTCATTAATTATTTGGTATCGCAAAATGTCGAAAGGTATCAATCGGAATTAAAAAAACACATATTTCTACGAAAATAAGAATTATATAACTAAAATTTTTAACGATTATTTTTTATTTATGTTTTTTTATGTTTGGGAATGCCCAAAATTTAAATAGATGATTTGGCTTTTTGGTGATGCAGAGAATAAGTGTTGGCAACTCTTATGCCCATTTTTTACCCATCAAATACAGAAGTGGATTTTAGATTTCGGAGATTAGAAAAGGATCTTCGGGGATCAATGGGGTAGCGAACACTCTGCAATATAACGTGAAAAGGAGGGAAAAGGAGGTATGGACAATGATTCCGCGAACCAGCCGCCAGATACACGGCTCGGTAGTCTTTTCGTACTACCTTATCAATGGACTCAAAATGATGTACTTTGCGGTAGCCATCTTCTACACGTTCTTTCTGGAACTCGGGTTGACATTCGGCCAAATTGCACTTCTCTATGTATCATACGGAACCGCTTCGATGGTAATGAATCTACCGGCCCCAGCCCTCACCAAAAAAATCGGCAAAAAAAATATCTCGATCCTCGCTTTTACCATGCTTACAATAGCGATCTTCGAAGTGGCGATCGCTAACTCATTCTTCACCGTCGCCCTCGCATTTATCATGTGGGGCAGCGCAGATACGCTGATTTACGTGGCCTTCGAATCGCTTTTCTACGAGAACTTACTCTATCTCGGAATCGAAGACCAATACGGGGAGTTCCGGTCACAAGCAATTTCGATTTCAACGATATTCTTGATTGTTTCAAGTATCACAGGGCCCTTTCTATTCATGATCAACCCCAGAATGCCTTGGCTCCTCTTCGGTTTAGCACTTTCGGTTGCGTTGGTGCTTGTGCATAAATATCCAGAATTCAAGAACCAAGAATTACATAAGAAAGATTCGGATAAAGGTATAAAAAATACTGCAAAGCAATCTCGAACTTTGAATACACTCATTGAGAACGTGAAAAGCATTACGGAAAACGCTGAAATTCGAAAATTAATCTTAATACTTCTAATTACAACACTAAGCTATAGTCTTTTCGTGGAAAATGTTGAAGAGCCGCTTCTTATCAAATTCGGGTTTTCGGCAAGCGCTTTGGGGATAATTTATGCAATCACGCGAGGAACGACCGGCATTTTACTCCCAAAAATCGGAAAAATGTCGAAGAAATTTGGAGATGCCTCGATACTCACGATTGCAACAATTCTCATCATGGCTTCGTACATGCTTATCTTATTGAAAATTCCCGGGTTCATCTTTATCTTGATTTCAATAACCATAATCTTAGCGGTGAACGTGAATTCGCTGATTCTTGAACAGAAATTTCAAATGGCATTGGACTCAGAGCGAAGAACGATGTTTATGAGCCTTTTGAACATGATTTCTATGACCATTTCAAATCTTGGA
This sequence comes from uncultured archaeon, assembly GCA_964623665.1. Lineage (GTDB taxonomy): Archaea > Asgardarchaeota > Lokiarchaeia > Sigyniarchaeales > Promethearchaeaceae > CAZUTM01. The sequence continues at coordinate 23,442 of CAZUTM010000039.1, read as the reverse complement.
ACCTTTATCTCAAGTCTTGTGATAGAAAACAACGGATTTGAACATTATATTCGCTCTGCAACTTTGGTAATTCTAATTGCATTGAGCTCGGGAATCATAACGCTCTATTTCAAACCGAATGGCCAAGAATATCTAATTTTCAATTCAGAACATCCACATTTGGCACCGGGAAGCAATTATTGCCTACGAAACAAAGACCCGACACTATTTGCAATCAAGGAAGCCTGGCAATATACAAAGACCATTGATGCATATAAAGAGAAGCGAACAATCAACCATAGAGTTTTATAAACGGGAAAACTGACACGACCAACAACAACAATGATTCATAGAAAAAGCGAATAAGAACGAATTCAATAAACGCTTTTTACAATTTTTCTCATTTTTTCGGGTAATATTAAAAAATTTGATTCAAAAAATTTTGATATGTTTATTTTTCTTTCTTCTCCTTCTTCGGATACAATCTTTTGATCAATTTCGCCTTACTCGTTTCCTCATCGAACGCTATCAAATTTACACGGGCCAATTCGTGACATGCGTGTAAGATCATTGCACCAGTAATCCCGGATGCGTTCTTTAATTGCGCAGTGCTCATTTCTTCTGCATCGCCATGAAGCAAAAATAACACTTTGAAATAAGGTGCAGATGAGAACACCTCATTCAAAAGCACCGTATAGATTTTTAAAGACGCAGAAATCTCATCAATATTCACGATTTCTTGCTGTGCAGCCATTTTGGAAAATGCTTCCAAATCCGCTTTGATCATCTGGTACTCTTCCAGCAACTTCCGTTGACTTTCGCTTAATTCCCCGATGGTCTTATCTTTCTGCTTCTTCTCCTCTTCGAGATGCTTTTTCTCTTCTTCTAAAGCGATGAAAGTATCCTTTGTAGAATTTAAAACCGCACGAATGCCTTCCATCATCTTGGTCAAATTCGACTCGGCAGTATTGAGAATATCCAACGCCGCATTAATCTTGACCAATTCGGGGTGCTTAGTTTCTGACATTTCCTTCACCTACAAAAAAGTGTGATGGCAATAAATAAAAGCTTTTTTGAAACGGTTCATGAATTAAATTCATGAGCGATTTGGAACACTTTTCATTTGGTGGCGGAATCGCGCCATATTCAGATGCTGTGAAAGCGGGACCTTTCTATTATCTCTCCGGAAAAATAGCCGTAAAAGAAGGTAAACTCATTGGAAATAATGTTTCGGAACAAGCCAAGCTTGCGATCGAATTAATGCTTGACACCATCGCAAAATTGGGACTCAACCAATCGAACATCGTGAAAATCACGGCATTTTTGACCGACTTAGCGCATTTTGGCCCCTTCAACGAAGTTTACAAGCAAATGTTGAAAGCACCGTTTCCCGCGAGATCATGTGTGATGGTAAAAGCATTGCCGATGGATGCGCTGGTGGAAATTGAGGCGATTTGCTACAAACCGTGAAGATTGAGTGTAATTCAATCAAGATTTCTGTTTTTTGGTATTTTAAAGATCGCACTATAGCGCGACACCGTGACACCGTGACACCGTGACACCGTGACACCGTGACACCGTGACACCGTGACACCG
>CAZUTM010000039.1:16281-21767 GCA_964623665.1 uncultured archaeon | reverse complement strand
TGACGGATTGTTCTCTTTTGTTTTCGGTGTTGGTTTGTTTCGTCCACCACTTGATTCCCGTGAAAATTAAACAAAAGCCCAAAGATGTATAAAATGAACGCTTTAAGAAAAGAAAAATGAAATATATTGATTTATTCAACGTGATTTCAACGAATCTATTAAATTTTCAACCTTTTGTTTGATGATATCACGAACTTCCCGGAATTTCTCTATCGGGTGATTCACGGGATCTTCGATTACCCAATCATCCAAGACCTTATTTTTGTATAAATAAACCGGGCACGAATCGAATACACCGCAACCCATCGAAATCACATGGGTCGCATCCCGAATCATTTCGGGTGTGGCCAGCTTTGAATAATGTGAAGAAATATCGATTCCCACTTCTTTCATAACTTGCATGGCTAATGGATTCACTTTATCGGCCGGTTTCGTTCCCGCGCTATTTATTATCCAATCTTTCGGAGCCATATCTTTCATAAACCCTTCTGCCATCTGCGACCGGCAAGAATTCCCAATACACATGAAAATAACGTTCGGTGTGGACACACCTCAAAAATTACCGAATACTCTTTATTTTTTCTCTATAGTTTCTATATATCTTTTGAAAAGTGTAGCATTTCTCGCTGCTGTATATCCTTTGAATTGTCTTTCTAATTCTGCGAACAACCAAAAACACGGTTCGCAACCTTTTTCTTTTCAAAGAACAAATGTATTGGTACCGAGCTCCAAATCATTCAAAATGCGAGTGTGTCATCATGTTCAAAGGCGTTTTCACAGATTTAATAACACCGTTCAACGAAAAACAAGAAGTTCTGTATGGGTTCTATAAAAATCATCTTGATTTTTTGAAACGAAATAAAATCGATGGGGTGATCATTCATGGCCTCTTTGGGGAATACCCTTCGTTAACACAAGCGGAACGAATTAAAATCCTTGAAATGGTCGTTCAGAATCGAAATTCACTTAGAGTGTTTCCATTTTTAACCGATTGTTGTATATTTAATTTGATCGAAATCTATCGTTCGATTTCTCATTTGGAGTTTGATGCAGTATTTGTGGGATTGCCGTATTTTTATCCGAAGCTAAATGAGGAGGGCCTTTTTCAATTTCTCGATACCTTCTTTAAAGAACTCAAGCATCCCGGAATCGTCGTCAATGTTCCGCAATACACCGGCAATAAAGTTACTCTGAAACTCATCGAGATGTTATCTGGACACAAAAATTTTCTCGGAATTGCGGATTACATGGGGGATTTAGCTTTGTTGAAAGATATGGATATCAAATATCCGAAGCTGCAAAAATTTATTGCAGTGGACAGTCTATTGGTTGATGGGCTGAAAAATGGCGCCGTGGGGATCATTTCTCCGCTGTCTAATGTGTTTCCAAAATTGATTGTTGAACTGTATTCAACGTATATTTCAAATCCGTTAAAGGCGCAAGAGGTACAGATGAAGATCACAGGTTTGAAAAATGTGTTGTCAAAATATCCGACGCGAAGTTCGATAAAATATGCGATGCTTCAACAAGGGTTTCCAAAGCTGAGCGTGCGTATGCCGTTGCGAGATTTAATGGAATCGGAAAAGACCGTTCTGAAATCAAAGCTCACGAGTTATCTCATTGAGGAAAATTTAATCGAAGAATAACATCCATCCAACATCAGTCATTTACATTTTATATAATCATTCAAAATCATTTTTTGTTGATTCTCAATAAAGTTACCATGAAGACCGGGTTCATTCTGCGATTCAAATAATTCTTATTATGCACATATTCAAATATTTTTATGGCCCCACAAATATCGCATTTAAAAGGTTTCATGGAATTTTTGATATTATCGGGGCTGAAAGTTTATAAATCTCGCCTAAGTACTTGTTATATGGCGAAAAAAGAGTTCAATTCGGATGAAATCAACGACGGTTTAGAACGGGGGTTGTGGTCGCTATTTAAAGCAGAGCCGTTCGCGTTCTATGACCGTGTCCCCGATCCGAAAAAGATACCGATGGATGAAGGAGATTTTCTGATTCACAAAGCATGGCGCGAAGGTGAACGCTTTCCCAGCATTCGTTATCATTTGTTTCTTTCTGATGAGCTCTTGGAAGTGGAAAACGCGATAATCAAAGATCATCTCGGCAAACTCGTGTTGAAATACGCAAAGGAAAAAAACAAACTTCCCTTTGGCGTTGTCTACGAAAAGGATTTCAAAAATGGTTCGGTTCAATTGAAATATCAACCTTCACCCGACCAATCCTTTGCAATTAGAATCTCAAAAGAAACCTACGATAGCGAAGGCGATTTGTCGGTGTATCTTAAAGGATTGCATGCTGAAACAGAACATCCTTTGGCAACTTTGGGTGAACTCAGATTATTCACCATCCAACCGATGAAAGACAGCGCAATGATTCGTTCCTTTGAGATCGATGGAAATGTAAATGTGGCAGAAGCAGAGGTGGTTGATATCAATCTACGAACCGAAGTCTTTCAAGAGCATGAAAAGCCATTTTATTTGATTCGTGTGAAAGGCGGCTTTCTCACGGATGGAAGAAAAGAGGGCCGAAAAGAACCCTTGGAACAGTTAAACATTAAAATTTCAGATGCGCTCTATGATAGCACCAAATTGATGAAAGGAGAGAAGATCTCTTTCAAAGGAAAAATTGCTGTGAATAAAAAGCTCGGATTCCTATTACAGAACATTCGGAAAATCGAAAAGCACTAGGTTGATAAAATCCACAAATTTAAAGCCTCAAGATCAATATACGGTTTATGGGGATTTCAGTTTTCAACACAAATGTGAAAATTATTATCCTTAAGTGGGATCAAAAAATCGGAGGCATTCTTGAACATCAATTTCCTAAATTTCCTTTTCCCGACAATCAATGCATGAATATCTACAATATGCATCGTATGCGCTCGAAATCACCCGGTTACGGAAATCTGAGCATTAAACTTGATAATGGCGAATCGTATTCTTGTGTTACATTTTACTCAGGCTTTGGTGAAGGCGGGTTTGGAGCAAACTATGGTGAAAACGTCATAGGAACCTCCGAGCGGGTCATTGCGCTATTTTTAGATAAAGGATTTAATCCGCCGGATTATGAGGAGATTCTTGCAATCATTGCGGCCCATGTACTCGCTGATTCTGAGAAAATCGGAGAATCCCTCGAAAAGATCGGAAAATTCATCAATTCAACGAGGCTTCTTGCAAAACCCAAAGAGCTATACAACAAACTGAATTCTGATCTCGCAAAAGAAATGGCATTATCACCGGAACAACAATTGAAGGTGAAAGAGTTAGAACTCAAAGCAAATAAAGCGAGAATCAACGATTTGAAAGAACTAATTCAAGAACTCCGGATTAACCCTGCCAAAATGGCTTTTTGCGATGATTCCGATCGGATGATCGAAAACGAAAAGAAAATAAAAGCTCTGAATGCCCAAATCGCAGCCCTTACCGCTCAAAAACAGATGAGCGAATCAATTGGCGCTCAGAAAGAAGATCTATTGCAGCAATTGAAAAACGACTACATTGTTATTTTCGGCACCTTAACAAATCAAATCAATCTGTTGGAAAATGAATTGATGCAAATTAAAAACTCGACCCAAAGCTTGGTTCAAGACCTCAACACCATTTTGGCCGAAAAAATTGCAGAAAACGAGGCGCTGAAGAAAGAATTGCAAGATTTGAAGATTATGCTTCAATCACCGGAACAGACATAGATTTTGATATTTTTTCGAAACTCTTATTGTTTGTTGATGAAAAATTTATATAAACGACAAAAAAAAATAGAGAATATGCATCTTCAACGTCATATACGAGAGATATTCGATCATGGTATTGATTCAACAGCGCAAGCCGCCCTTCTATGCTTTTTCGGGATTTGGATGACAAAACCCGGAGAAGTGCTTGCCGACATGATAAAGAATACCGTTCCTTATCTCTTTCTCGGACTTGAACTCATTGTATTATTTGCATTCTTTCTTTCATTCGTTATCCGCAAAATGAATCAGTCAAAGGTGGTGCCGTTTATTTCAACTTCAATGGGTTTCATTTCCATCGTGGGTCTATTTTTAAATTATATTGTTGCCACAGGAACCTTGTGGGAAGCATCGATAATTCAATTCGCTTGGTATATCCGGTTGAATGGATTAGCGATAGGAATATTTTTGGGTTTTTCGGCGGGTTCTATTTTCTTGAATATCGAACGAACACTCGAATTAATGAAAGCCCAGCGTGGAGACGAACAACGATTAGTTCTCGGTCTTTTCATGTTGCTCTTTTCGTTACACCTTTGCGTTCTCCATCTGATTTTCTCGCGCAGCGGATTTCTACCGATCCCGATATATTTATTGGTGATACAAACCGTTGCCTTGATCTTCCGATTCATTCTTGCGCCAGCTACCGAATTAAGCGAATATTATTCCGAACAAATGAAACCGGGTGGCAAAATTGAGAAAATCATAAATATGGGCAGTTTAATTGTCTTTGCGGCGATCTTGCTTTATTTTTCGTTTGTAGATAATATAAATATTATTATTTTGGGAGTGATACCCATCGGGATTCTTATTGTGAATTTCTGGTCGATTGGAGCCATCGAACGAAAGAAGTATATAGATCCCGAAATGATCTCGAAACAGAAAAAGAGGAGGGAATCCCAAACGGGTTGGTCTAAATTTCAGCATATTTCAATTAAGATTCACGAGAAATTATCCGGGTTTCTCTTAGGGTTGATAGATTTTCTGAGAATTGGAGTTATCCTTTTATTTTTAGCGACTCCGTTGTATCTGTTTCCCAAGCCCTTCTATGCACCACTGTTTTTCAGTAAAGCATTCGCATTCGGTATTTTGGGTGCCATTATCTATTTATTCGCAAGAAAGGGAGAAATTGTACAAAAAATAATCTATTTTGCCGCAATTGGTTCAATTTTAGTGCTAATGGGAATGATCAATCAAGATGTGTTGCTGAATTTATACTCGTATTACGATAATTCATTTGATATAATATTCCCGTTTCACATCCTCCTTTCAGATATGCATGCCGCGATCGTGGGGGTCTCATTTGGATATATAATGACATATGAACTCCATCGAATGTTTACAAGAGGGCTGAATATCGAGAATATTACTTGGAGAGCATTAACCATCGTTATAGTTTTCTTCGCATTTGGATTACTCATCGGAATTTCATCATTTACCGGTATATTAGGTGGCGCAATTTCCCACACATCATACAGACCACAAGAGCAGCAGTTCACTCCCGATCCTTTCATGGAAGAGCCGTATATCAATATATTTTGGGCTTGGGTTGCAATCGGATTCTCAATATTATTATTGGATATCGTAATTCCACAAATTATAAAGCGATCACGCTGGGGAAACGCAATTATAAACCGAAAATCATTATCACAAACACCCGCATCACAAACACCCGCATCACAAACACCCGCACCACAAACACCCGCACCACAAACACCCGCACCACAAACACC
>CAZUTM010000039.1:0-16181 GCA_964623665.1 uncultured archaeon | reverse complement strand
CACAAACACCCGCACCACAAACACCCGCACCACAAACACCCGCACCACAAACACCGGCACCACAAACACCGGCACCACAAACACCGGCACCACAAACACCGCAGCCACCCCCGGCTAAAAAAATACATAATAATAAAGCAAAAAATGGAATCTCAAGTCTAAAACAAAAGATTTATGGATCGATATTAATTATATCGGTCATATTCTCACTTTTGTTTATCTCAACTCAAGTTCCTTCGGTTAGCAATGCATATAACCTTCAATTGGCTTCAAGTTCAAATGGTGTTAATGTGTATATTGCGCCCAGTTATCTCCGAATCGGACCGACACAATGGATAAAAGCCGGAAATACCCAACCTGATGCGAATTATTCGCTGTCTTTGGCTAAAAACGAATATGAAGACTTCCAACTCATTATCGCGCCTCGACAGCGTAGTTTGAACCATTTACGCTATCAGATCTCAAATTTTGTTCATGAAAACGGGATTGATTCCATTTCCTACGAAAATATTCAAGTGAGATACGTAGAAAATGTAATTAACGGGCAATTTCCGGATAAATTGGTTCCTTTTTCATCCCTTCATCTCATAGAACAGCGAAATCACAATCTTTGGCTTACCGTTTATGTGCCGTACAATTCAAACGCAGGTCAATATTCCGGCATCATCAATTTCACCTTCGGGAATTCGGAATCATTCGCAATCCATCTCTCATTACATGTATGGAATTTTACCATACCGAAGATGCGGCATTTTCGCTCAAACTTTGGGCCACAAACCGACGATCCCGGGCACATCGCAACGTTTTTATCGCACCGTATCAATTCATACGGTATTCCAATTTTACAAGCACCGACCGTTGAAACATTAAATGCACCGAGCACCCAATATATATGCTATCTCAACACCACAACGGATCAATGGCTTTTCAATTGGACAAACTGGGATTTAAAGACCGAAGCGATGCTCAATCAAGGTGCAAATGCCTTTTTCATCGGATGCCCTCTCGGGATGCCGCGAGAACCGATTTGGTTTGAACCCAATTCCACAACGATTTCCAAATGGGGCAATCAAACGGCAAATTTCTATAAAGCGGCAAGAGATCATTTGATCTATCTTCGGGATATTCACGGCAAAAATTGGCTCCCGTATGTATATATCTACTTTATTGACGAATGGCAAATGTTCGTTCCGGAACCCTATACCAAAGAAGATTATATACCGCTTTTGGCGGGCTTTTTGGATATTCTCAACACCAGTGCACCAGAATTTAAAATAATGACTACAAGCCCCCCGCATCCAGGATACGAAGCCGTTCGTAAATACATCGATATCTATTGCCCAATCACCTACGATTACAATAAAACCGAATGGGATGCCGCAATGAGCGAAGGAAAAGAAATGTGGATGTATCCGTGCGTTGGACCCACCAGTCCGTGGCCCAATTCCCATTTATATAATCGACTCTACGAAATCAGAGTATTATATTGGCAAGCATATTCCTACGGTCTAAAAGGATTTCTGTATTGGAGCACCAATGCATATTATCACGGATCTTATGGAATGGCATACAATTCATGGGGCGATGGATGGTTTGTGTATCAAGATAATACCGGTCGAACCTTTGACAGCATTCGATGGGAAAATTGGCGAAATGCTGCCGAAGATTATGAATATCTCTGGCTCATGAATGCAACCATTGCGGCAAAAGGAAATAAAGTCGAGGATCGGGCCATATTCCAGCGCTTGGTATCGGAGATCGCAAATGATCGATACAATTATTGTGAATCCGGAGAAATAATCACAAAAAACCGCGCAACCATTGGAGACCGGCTCTCGCAGACACACACCTCAGGCGAAATCGATCTTGTATCGCTTGGAGAGAGTCCTTGGTACCCATAAACACGGACAAATTGAAAAAACGTTTGAAAAAAATTTTGGGCAATGAGATAACCCGAATCCACTGCAGAACAAGATTATTCTGCGGGATTGCCCATTTCCTTATCAAATTTTTTTTTTGAAAAATTATTTCATGTTTTAATCGAAATATTTCAAAAATGAATATGTATGAATTTCTCCACCCGGAACAAGAACATAAAGGATACCTTGAGAATATGCAAGATCTATAATTTTCGGTTCCATTGTCTCTTCCAAAACGTTGCCGTTTTGGAGATCCAAAACGCCTATTTTGCCGGACTCATCCACCACAATGATCTGTGTGTCAAAAATGGACTTTAAAAATCGAATCGCACCGAATCCGAAATCATAGCCGAGCTCCGAATTAAAGGTCGATACCGAGATTTGATACACCGTTCCATCCATTGCACCCGCATACAGATAGGTTCCAGACTCCGATAAATCCAATTTCATCGGAATATCCATCAATAAATCGACCACGGCATCGTCACTTGCTCCCACAGAAATATTCACACCCAAGCACGATAACGTTCCATCTTTACTTTTAACCACTTTAATTTGATTATCAAACCCCGAGGTAAAGAGGAAATCTTTGCATGCGACAATGATATCGGTGATCTGTTCGCGATGTTCTTGTTTTCCCGAATTGAAATCGATTTGCGCATTTCCATCTTGTTTAATCGGCACAAAATAAAGATAGCCTTGGTTCGAACCGATGAACAGAGATTCCATCTCTTCGGTCTCCACATCGAAGGCTGTTATTTCGGATTTCTCCAGTCTGATCGTTGAAATTATAGAGGATGAGTTTAAATTAAAACAGACAAGCGTGCTTTTATCTGTCTGTACAATAAGTGTTCCTTTCTCGGTGATCTTCATCCGGGACACCCTTTTGGTCTCGAACGGTAATTTCAATACGCTTTTCGGAACCAAGGTATCCGTATTTACCACCACCAATTCGGAAGATGCGGTGATCATTAACAACAGTGTTCGATCCTTCGGATTCAATGCAATGGCCTTAATATTTTTATCATACTTAATCTTGGCATCAACATCTTCCTTGATTGACAAATTCTCAAAGTTTGGGAACATACAATTGATGAAATCAGCGATTATAAATAAACGCTCGACCAACATCAGTTGCTCAATCACATACGATACTTTATAAATCCGAAAAATAAAAATTAAATATGGCCAAAAAATCATCTGCAGGGAAAAAGTCGAGCGATGCAAAAGAAGAGCCCGCTGAGAAGAAAAGTAGTGCCGCACCCAAGAAAAAAGGAGGCTGCGGTGCAAGAAAGAAATGCTGATTAATTTAAAAAATTTTTTTTTTTTCGTAGAAATCTTTTTAATCGTTGATTATAATAATCTCAAAGATTGATCTTGAAGATTATAGTGGTTTGAAATATTTTCTATTGATGAATTCATCGAACTAGCCTTTGAAATTGAGCAACTGGTGATGGACCATCAAAATTAAAGATTGGGTAAAACAAATAGAATCGATTATTTTATTGCTGACTCAATAAATGCGAAGATCTCCGAATGATCCTTAAGGCTTTTTACAAACAGATCGGCTTCGGATTGCTTCCAATCCGCCTTGTTATTCATTCCATTATAAGGCACGATGCATTTGATGCCCACCCTTTTTGCCGCTTGAACATCCAATGGTGTGTCCGCAATATAAAACACATTGCTCATATTCTCCCGTGCATTGAAATTATATTCTTGAACCGCACGCTTGATGGCCAATTTAATCAATTCATCCCGGATCATGTGTTCGTTTCCGAATCCGCCCACCGCAAACCCGTTATTTAAGTGATACCATTTTAATTTTTCGAAGGCGATTCTCTCGACATTTCCCGTTACCAAGCCTCGTAAATATCCATTTTCATCGCATTTCCGCAAAAATTCTTCAACTCCAGGCAATATCTTCCCGTTCTCTAGTTGAATATGGTTGGAATACCATGTGCTCATTGAATTCATAACATTTTCCAATTTTCTATTAATTTCTTCAATGTATATTCCGTGTTTAATAGCAATATCAGAGATTATCCATGAATCGGTTCTGCCCGAATATGCGAACCAGTCTACATGTATGGTTAACCCGAATACTTCTTTGAAAGCCTCGACAAACGCTTGATTATGAACCTTGGGCGTGATCACAAGAGTTCCATCGATGTCAAATAAAATGAGAACCTCAATTTTTTCATTCGATTTGATTCTTTTCAGTACATCATCCGAAACGTTCCATAATTTTTCCATTTTTTGATTTACGCTCATCCGCTATCATCTTAAAATAATCAAAAAAGTAAATTAACTTTTTTCTTTCAATCGGCATCGGTCTTTACAAATTCTAAAAAAATGAGACTCCAATGGAAAATCCGATTCAATATATGTTGACTTGCTCGATATGTCATATTATATTTTATTGGATGCTTTTTTCCGAATCATGAGTAATTTGTTCGGCCGAGTTACTTTCTTGAAATTCGCTCCAACCGATTTTTTTAGATACGTTTGAAGGGCTTTGGCGATTTCAGAAAATGAATTAATCCGGTCCGTTGGTTCGTATTCTGTACAACCTTCAACGATGTCGGATAACATCTGAGGACATTTAAGGGTAACATCCCTTGGGGATAGCCTGTAGGATTCTTTTGAACGGGTTCTGCGCCGGCTTTGCCCTTTTGTGAAAGCATAAAACATGAATACTCCGAATGAATAAATATCTGAGCGTGCATTGCATGTTTTACTGAGATTTATTTCCGGAGGCTCAAATCCCGGAGTATAATATTGTTTATCTTCACACTGCCGCATTTCTTCCAAACAAGGGACCGCCTCATCGTATTTTGCGGGATCAAAATTGATCGCACCACCCCAGTCTATTACCACGGGCAAAACGGAGCCATCTTTTCGCTTTGTGATTAGGACGTTCGATGGCGTAATATCTCGGTGCAATATTCCCCGTTGATGGATGTACGAAAAGAAATCTGCAAGCGGATAGAAGATGTTTTCCACGAGCATCGCGTAATATTTTGGGGGCGGATTCTCCAATACGGAATTGAGCCATTCGTAGAAATTGATGCCGTCGACAAAAGAACATACTATCATGAATTTTTCATGTTCGGGATCTTCGATGGACTCGATGAGTTGAACGCAATCGGGAGAATACCCGGATTGGATGTCGATGAAAGCCACTTCGCGTCGATGCATGGCTTCGACTTCTTTTATGTTTTTGTTTTTTGTTTTTGCAACCTTGATGGTGACCGGTATTTTGGTTTCGAGTTCTACTCCGAGATAGGTGTTCGCAAAGCCGCCTTCTCCCAGATGCTTTAAAATTCTGTATTTCTGTTTTCCTTCGATGATTTCATCTGTATTTAAAACCAGCATGCGTTTACCAACACCTCCTTCGAAGATTTTGCATCGAATTTTTCCCCCATTTTTCCTTAAACGATCTTCTAGACAAAATTCTAGTTAATAAACTCAGCGGCATTACCCGTGAATCGTTTCCAATAGTTGAAAATCTCCGAATCCCTTTATTATTTTGTGTTTATGTGGAAACATTTAATCCGGAGCGAAAAAAGCGTTCGCATCCCTTTTTCTCCATAAATGTACATATCATCTCACATAAATTTACGCACTTTATTTCTAAACAGCATGTGTAATAAACATAAAAAATTAAATCCAAAAAAAAGACTGCGTGAACCGAGTTTTCCACGTGCTGTATATGCTGTGGATATTCGTTGGGAATGTCCCTTTCCCTTATTATTTTTTTTCATTTTTTTATATGTTTATTATGAAATTTCATATAAAAGATAAAATTTATAATATGTAAACATAAAAAATCAGTGCAAAAAATTCGTTTCAAAAAATATTTGCGGAGTTAACGGCTAAACCCATCGAATATCCATGTTATGCACGGAACATGGATAATCCAAACAATCGGGGCTTTTTTTTGTGAGTTTTTATGTTAAGTTTTCTCGATAGAAATATCATCTTTGGTGGCGGGTGGTTGCACAACACCCTCACCTAAAATACCTTGTTGTTCCAATATTGCTTTGCGACTTTCGATAAGTCGCTCGGAGCGCGGAATCCATAGCTTAAATGTCCATAAAAACACAGCGATTCCCCCCACAAACAGCGTGGACTCCAATGAAATGTAATACAATTCCGGATTTAGCGAATTAAATGCCGACGACCATAAAATGATGAGACCGTCAAAGAACATGTGCAACAGAATCGCGAGATAAACGCTATATTTCTTTCCGGATTCTTCAAAAATGCCATAAAACGCCACATAAGACAATGCAATATGTAGAAGGGAAGCAGAGATCCTTTCAATAAAAGAGAGCAATGCATTGAATAGCGGAAGAGTAAATAAATATTCACTTGATGCGATGGGAACTATCACCAAAATAAGGATTTCACAGAAAGTCCAGCCCAACCCGAAAAGCCCGGGTAAATATCTCCTTTCGGTTCGCACTTCACGCGGGATTTTAACGAACACATATCTGAAACCGCCTTCGAAGATCCCGGCAAGAATTGGCCCCCAAATGATTAACGGAAGATATTGAGCATACGCTTGAACTGCATTGGTATCGGTTAAATCAACCCCGAGCCTTAAGAGTATTGTAACTTGAATTCCTTGTATTATAGGTAACCTCAAAAATAAAGCCACGAGCCACCCAAGCATCCCTAAAACGAAGACTTTGATAGCAACTTTCAAATTTTCTTTGCCCGATTTCATGAGCCAAACAAAGAGAAAAACCGGAATGATAATCAGTAGAATTATTAAAATTAAACCGAACATATTTCGGGTTAATTTAAGGCAATAAAAAAACTTTTTCTTAAAAACAAGGTGTTTTTTGGAGATATTTTGAAAAACGGTTGAAAAAAAAGGTTTTTTGGATTGGAATTAATTAGATTTTAATTCTTTCGAGGAGCTCCTCGTCTTCTTTCAATTCGTCCCATTCTTCCGGATACCAAAAACTTTGCAATTTTTCGATCTCGGGGTGTTTTAAAACCGTGTAGATGTTTTTGGCCAACTCCTTAATAAGATTCTCTGTGTCTGCCTGCGAAATATTTACGCTTTTTTTTGCTCCTTTCGCAAGCGGTTCGAGCATGGTGTTTGTGAACAAACAGGATTTTGCAAGCATGAAAGAAAGCTTTTTAGTAGTTTCTTCGTCCATATATAGGTGAGCGAAATTCCCTTTTTAAAATTTTTCGTGCCATTGATTTTACTTTAAATTTTGCATCTTTTCGTGCATTCGGTGATATTTTATTTCGTTCAAAGAATTTTAACAAAAAAGATAGGTTGTTCGAATTACTTTTTCGATTGTGAGTTTAGTTCTTCTATCGCCTTTTTCATTTCCATCGAAAGTTTATTTTCTGCAGACACTGGTCCCGCGGTGATTAGATCTGCTTTTTCATCCGCTTCCGCGATGAGTTCCGATGCTTTTTCGTAGAATTCCCGATGTGCTTTGCTGAATTCCTTAATTACTTGCCTTAATTTTTCCGCTTTTGCCTTTTGGTAGTATTGCGTAGCTTTATTCACGTTTTCGATTGCTTTTTTGAGTGTATTTTCTGCATCGGACACATTTTTTTCTGCGGTTTCGATTTCTCCTTGCTTGAGCTGAAATCCGAATTTTGATTTGATTTTATCCCTTCTCTTGATGGCATTTTCATGATTTCGTTTAGCTTTTTTATACTCAGCATAGAGAAGTTCGATTTGTTTTTGTAATTGGTTTAGTTGGTTGAGTGGCCCAATATAATTCTTTTTTAATGTTTCGATTTTGTTATTGCGCAGTTCTTCGATCCCATCGATAGTTGTGGCTAATTGGGTGAAGGCTTCTTCTAATGACTGGGATTCGCTTTTCGCAAATTCCTTTAGCGAATCAATGGCCTTTTTCGAGCCCCATATTAATTTTTGTTCGTTGGTGAGATATTTATTATTTTCCCGAACGACTTTTGCGATTTCGCTGTTAATGGATTTGTATGATGCGGTGAAAAATCCGGTGATTTTATCTGCAGCCTCGGAAATGATATAAGAAAAGTAGGTTCGCAAGCCTTGGTCTCCGGGTTTTTTCACGAATGATTTAAACAATGAAAATCCGGCAGGTTTGCCGATTTGCATTAGCGAATTTAAGGCTGCTTGCTTGACTTCCTCGTATTGATCATTAAGCAAGGATTTTAAAGAGTCCACCGCCCGAGGATCTTTAAGTTTACCCAACGCAATTGCAGCATCACGTCTGACGTACCAAAATTTGTCTTTCGTGGCTTCAATGAGCTTTGAAACCGCTGCTGAATCCGAAATCATACCCATAGCTTTGCATGCAGCACATCTTATGTTTTCATGCTCTTTAATTTCTAGCGCATCATAGAGCGCGGGTAGAGCTCTTGGATCCCCAATTTCTCCAAGAGCTTCGATGGCGCGAATTACGATATCGGCATTTACAACCGCATCTTCCAATTGTGTTTCGGATGCGGTGCTTGCATTAATCAAATTATTACTGTTGAACCCATCTCCATTTGAAGTATAAATGATATATTTGCTATCCATTAAAGTAATCAGTTTATTTATGGCACGTTTTTCTTTCAGTTTGCCTAAGGCCCAAGCGGCGTTTATTTTTACTGCAAAATGGGGATCATCGAGGGCTTGTATAAGGTAAGGTCCGACCACTTCACTGTTGGTTTTTCCTAAGGCCCGCGCAGCATTTGCTCTCACCATTGAATCAGGATGTTTAAGCAAATCGATGAGAACTTCCATCTTTTTCATATTTTTCGATTCCGAAAGTTCTTTTATGGCATCGAATCTGAGTTTTGGGTTGTCTCCGTTGATGCGCTTCAGAATCAGTTCAAAGTTTCCGCTCACTGCAAATCTCCCCTTCGATCATTTTTGTAGTGATAAATTTCGGCTTGAATAAAAGGATTGGTTTGTCCCGCGAATTTCGCGAAAATGATGAAAATAACCCTACGGATCGCCGGATTAAATATAAATTTGCATTTCGTTTTCAGAATAATTTTGGCTTCACAGACAATAATTTGGAAGATAAGAGAAACGATAATTTATCTATCTCTTCTGAAAAGTTTTATATAAGACTGCGGACTTTTATGGACAGAGCCACCGAATTTTTCATGTTCATTTTGGTGTGTTCAAGTTCGTGGGGATGTAGTATAGCCTGGTATTATGCTTGGTTTGGGACCAAGAGGTCGCAGGGTTCAAATCCCTCCATCCCCATTTTTCTGCTTATTTCTCTGTTTTCATTTCGCTTTGAAGCGGGTTATTCGAAAAAATCCGAATTTTTAACTAGGAAAGCGGATTTTCTTCAAGTGTCTGATGAAGAAAGTCTATCGAATCGATTACGATAAATGTGACCATCGTTCATGCGGAAGGGTTTGCCAAACACATTGCCCGGTGGTATTGACCAACTCAAGAAAGAAAAATAATGAAAAGAAGTTGGATGAACCGATTCGATTAAAAAAGACAGAAGATAGAATCATTATCATCGGAGAATATTGCTTGAAGTGCGGACTTTGTGTCAATACTTGTCCCAGAAAAGCAATCTCGGTTTTAAATCTCTTAAGCGAACCTGACAACATGCCTTTGCTTCATAGGTACGAAGGCTCGAATTTCAAGGTATATGGGCTTCCCGTGTTGGTTCCGGAACAAGTGGTGGGATTCTGCGGGCCAAATGGAATCGGGAAATCTACTATCATGAATATCTTGGCCGGAAGACTGCTTCCGAATTTTGGGACTTTCAATGAAGAGCCAACTTTGGATACCGTAGCCAAAAATTTCAAAAACAATTTTATGAGGCAATTATATCTTGATCTAAAAGATGAGGCCGTGAAAATTGCCTATAAAGAGCAAGTATTGCGTATTTTGTTTGACCGATACGAAGGAAAAACGGTAAAACAAATATTAGAGGCAAAAGTCGAAACGCCTCCGGAATTTACAAAAGAAATTTTTACCGCGTTGGATATTCACGCAATTGAAAATAGGTTACTGAAGCAATGTAGCGGAGGGGAATTGCAGAGGTTTGCTATTGCGCTCGTATTACTTCAAAACTCCGATATTGTGTTAATCGATGAGCCTTGTACATTTTTGGATGTGAAAAAGAGGATTGTACTGGCCGAACTCTTACAAAAAAAGGCGCATAATAGGTTTAATACATCAAGAAGGAACGCAATTGCGGTAGTAGAACATGATCTGACCGTGTTGGATTACCTTTCTGACTCGGTGCAATTATTCTACGGAGAGCCACATGTATTTGGTGTTGTAACCACGCTGAAATCCACAAAGAACGGAATTAATTCGTATATGGATGGGTATTTGAAGACAGAAAACATTCAATTTAGAGATCAAGCCATCGGGTTTAAGAAATCGGTGTCGGATCGGGATTGGAGCAATAACATCGAGTATTTTCATTTCTTTGATATCGATAAGTCTTTTCCCGGAGGTTTTTCGCTTCATGTTTCCGGGGGCGTGGTTTATCAGTCAGAAATCTTGGGAATTGTAGGCGAAAACGGCTGCGGGAAGAGTACATTCGCAAAATTGCTTATTGGGGAGTTAAAACCCGATAAAGAATACCAGCAAATGATCGATCGCGAACTCGAAATTTCCTACAAGCCGCAGTATATTACCAAAGAGTTTCAAGGTACTGCAAAGGAATTTATCATGGATTTCAGCCAGAATTATGATTTCTCCGAAGGCACAATGAAATTAATTTACGAACCGCTTGGTGCGGATGGATTATTTGAGAAGCGGATCGAGGATCTTTCCGGAGGAGAGCTTCAGCGCGTGTATATTGCGGCATGTCTGGCAAAGCGGGCGGATCTCTATATTTTGGATGAGCCTTCTGCATATCTTGATGTGGAGGAGCGATTGAAAGTGAGTTCTGTCATTCGGTCTTGTACGAAAGCAAGAGGGGCCACTGGCATTTGTGTGGAGCACGATATCCAAATTTGCGATGCATTGGCAGATCGACTGTTATTATTTACGGGTCAGCCGGGCGTTAAAGGCCACACGATCGGGCCTTTATCGAAACGCGATGGAATGAACGAATTTTTAAAAATTTTGGATGTTACGTTTAGAAGAGATGATGATAATGGCCGGGCGCGGATTAATAAGAAAGGCTCTTCTTTGGATCTGGAACAGCGAGCGAATAATGAATATTTCTATGCATGATCGCGGAAAGATTCTTGATGAAAAGGACTAAGTCAATAAAGAGAGAAATTCATCGGACTCGCCGCCATCCACTTCGCGTTCGATTTTATAGTCTTTGCATTTGTTTTTGCTGAGTTCGTTTGCGATATCCATGGCTTGGAATATTTCTCTCATTTCTGCAAGCATCCCTTGCCATAGAAAAATTTTTTTCAAATCATGAGCGATGATAGCAATCACTTTCTTTTCGTTGAGGATTTCCTTTTTGGGTTCGAGATTTTTGTTCATGGTAGGCATCCTTTCGGCAAAAAACTCGATGATTTCAAGATTTGGACTCATATTCACACCTCTTTCTTTATAAATAAGATATATGATTAAAATTTTATTGGAGATTTCATTTTGCTCTTTGGTTTCAACATGAATTTCGATTTTGATTCCATAATTTCCCGCTCGAACACGAATTCTGTGAAATATGATTTTCTTTCGGAGTATTTTCCCGGTGCGGATGCTTCGGTTCTTCCGCTCTGGGTTGCGGATATGGATTTTCTCTCCCCGCGGCCGATAATTGAAGGATTGAAAAAACGGGCGGAGCACGGCATCTTCGGATATTCTCATTATCCCGGATCCTATTATAATGCGATTCTATCGTGGTTTCAACGAAAGTATGGAGCGGTTATCGATCGATCTTGGATAGTGCACAGCCCCGGGGTGCTGAGTGGTATCGATGCGGCAATTCAAGGGTTGACGAACCCCAAGGATGAGATCTTGATACAGCCGCCCGTATATTATCCTTTCTTCGAATGTATCAGAGGGAATGGCCGCAATTTGGTAGAAAATCCGCTCATTTTCAAAGAGGGCAAATATCGGATGGATTTTGAAAAATTGCGCATTCTGCTTGAATCGAGAGCGATTAAAATGATGATTTTATGTTCTCCGCACAACCCCGTGGGTCGGGTTTGGAGTGAATCCGAGTTATCGGAATTGTGGAATCTCTTGAAACAAAAGAATGTGATATTGATTTCGGATGAGATTCATTGCGATCTTCGCTATCCAAATATTCCCTTCCATTCGATGTTAAAAATTGTCAATTCTCATGAAAACCTTATCGTATGCACATCCGCTTCAAAGACCTTCAATTTGGCGGGATTACAGCTTTCCAATTTGATTGTTCCTAATGCACAATACAGAGATACAATTAAAAAGGTGCTTAGGGCTATAGGCTTGGTGCATCCGAATTGTTTTTCTCCAATCGCTACCGAAATTGCTTATTCAGACCCGGAATGCGAACGCTGGCTTGATAACATGATAGATTATATAAAAGGGAATCTGGCATTCATGAAAACCTACATTTCGCAACGCCTTCCGAAAATTCAGATCATCGAGCCCGAAGGCACGTATTTGGTGTGGTTAGATTTTCGTTCATTTGATCTCCCGGCTTCCGAAATAAATAAAATCATCGAAAAAGATGCGAAAATCGCATTGGATGATGGTGCCATATTCGGGACTGGCGGTATGGGGTTTCAGCGGATCAATATCGCATGCCCCCGCTCCATTTTGAAAACCGCCTTAGAAAGGCTGTACGAAGCCTTCAAACCGTACTTATAATTGCGGATTAAATAATGAAGGGATGAATATGGAAACCAAAAACGCGAATGAACGAAGAAACCAAGAAAGAAATCCGATTACCATAGAATCCATAATTTCGCTGTTTTCTCCCGACTCTCATCCCGATTTGCATATTTTTAAATTCCTTGAAAAATCAAGCATAATTCTCAAAAAATCGATTTCGGATCTTTTAACTACTAAATTGATGACTCATGATAGTAAAGATCGATTGGAGAGTCCAGAATCGGCTCAAGTCCTTCGACTTGTGTATGATTTTTTTAGCAGAATTATCAAATCCGGGCGATGGTGTCATAAAATGTTCAGCCCAAAGTCCGGATCCCGAGCTATGGATAAATCTTCGGACCGTTCAGAGCAACCTTCGGACCGTTCAGAGCAACCTTCGGACCGTTCAGAAATAGATTTCGATTGGACTTATTCCGACTGTTTTTACATTCGCAGTGTGGATTATTGGGAGGTGGTCGAAGCGGAATTCGAGGCTATGAAAGTTCGGTTCGTGATTACCAACGGTCGTGAATATTCTTCGTTGCGGTCGGCAAGTTCGAATCAAGAGACAAATGCAAGAAAAGTGATTCTGAGCTGTAGCGATTTGGAGTGGGTGCCCTCGCAAAAGATGTTGATTATCAATCTGAAATTTATGCCCTCTTCAGCGTCAAATGAGTCATCTGTCAAGCGTTCCGGTTCGCAAAATGCGTTTTCTTCTCTATCCGAACAAATCATACAAAAAATCCGAGAGATTCAATCGATATCTGATGGACCTGCCGTCGATGGGGCTGCGAGCGGTCTTGAGAAAGTTCTGAAAAAATCGTTAAGTAAAAACCCCACAGACATTTATATCTTTAAAAACTTGCAAGCCCGATTGAGATCGGAATTTGAGATCTATTTTGCTACCAAAATCGCAGAATTCACCGAGCAAGAAACTTCAAACAAGCAATATATTGCGGATCAATTGGATGTTCTGATGCGAGCAAAACGTATTATAGAAGCAATGATACCAATTGTGGCTTCGAATGAGGATAGACTGCGAGATCTTTGGATAGAATCGAAAGAGATTTCCAAAGAGGAATATCTGATCACGCTTGATATAATCGACCCGAAATGGTATCCCCGCATCTTAGAGAATCAACGACAAATCGAGCAATGGAAAGCCCTCTATGCGCTGGAAATCACATCATTGTCCCAAATCTATACAAATACATTATTCGGGAAATCCGTTTTAAAATTGCCGGTCGATACCGCTCTATTCGACGACCCCCTTCATACCGAACTGATAACAATCGCCAAGCAGACGAGCGAAAACGGCTTGCTGATAAACGCAAATAATTTTGATGGCCTTATCTATTTGAAATCTTTATATCAGAATCAGATCAAATGTATCTATATCGATCCGCCCTATAATACCGGCAACGAGTTTTTCGTATTTAAGGATAATTATTCCCATTCGAGTTGGCTCACGATGATGGAAAACAGACTGACAATGGCCCATGATCTCCTCACCAATGATGGCTATATATTGATCAGTATCGATTATAATGAATTAAACAATCTGTTGTCGCTGATGAATCGTATTTTTGGACCCGAAAACTTGGTGGAAATCTTTGCATGGGCAAAAACGCTAACCCCACCCTCCTTATCCGTGAAATCAAGGCGAAATGTCGAATATATTGTGTGTTATGAAAAGAAAAAAACGAATGTCCATTATAAAGGCCCGTTTTCCGCTAAATCGGAAGATCAACCGATTCTAAACTCCGGCAATCCCCGAAAAGTAGTCAAATTTCCGGCAGGCACGGTTTCCACAAAATTAAAGTTCGGAGAATACAAGGCGGGGCAATATCCAAAAGCCCACCTTCTCAAGGACATTACCATCAAGGACGGAAAAATCGTTGAAGACCTTGAAGTCGAAATCGAATCCAAATGGAGCCAACAGAAAATCAACGAAGAAGTCTCACAAGGTACCCGGTTTGTCATCAACAGTGAACTCTTTTCCATCCGATTCATAAGAAAACCCACAATCGGCTTTAATGCCCCAAAAACACTCATCTTGGGTAAAGCGGGTGAAGAAGAAGCCGAAATCGGCACAAACGAAACATCCCAAAAGGAGATTAAAAATTACGGCTTATCTTTCGATGACTACCCAAAACCCATCGGACTCATCAAATATCTGATCGGATTCAACACCGATAGTGAAGACATTATCTTAGATTTCTTTGCGGGTTCCGGAACGACAGCGGATGCCGTCATTAACCTTAATCAAACCAAATATCGTGAAGGAAATCGCAAATACATCCTCATCGAGTCCGAAAAATATTTCGATACGGATCTCAAAGCGAGAATTCAAAAACGAATAATCTCGAATGAATGGGAAAACGGCAAGCCGAAAAATTTGAACGGAATCTCTCACCGTGTTCGATATCTCTCGCTTTACTCTTTTTATGACCTTCTTCAACAACGATTAAAAAGCGAATTAAAAACGTAAGAATTTCACCGACGAAACAAATATATTTTCGATTGCATCTAATTATTGCATGGCTTCAATACTCGAATTCATTGCAGAAATTATGATGATTATCGGCATCGTCGTTTTGATCTCTACAACCGCGATGTTTTATAAAAAATATAAATTTGGCGCAATCCGGTATTTCTTTTATGCTACCATCATTTTGGCTCAGCGCGGGTACTCATATTTAACCCGAACCAATGATACCGATATCCGGGTTATGTTCGGCCGTCTTTCTTACGATTTAATCGGACTTATTTTATCCCTATATTGCTTATTGCTATTCTTTGAATCATTTGAGTCGGAAAATCCGTACACCAAAAGAAATTTGACGATTATGGTTGCTATTTCTGCCGTGGTCAGCGTTCTTTTCATTCTGTCAATTATTGTTCAAAGAGAAGAATTTTCTTTGCCAACCGGTGAAAGTATTCGCTTGGCGGAGCTGAATTACCGAATGATATTTGCAGAGAACTATTATATTCTTCTGATTTTCTTTTTAGTCAGCTTGTTCGGCTTGATTTTGCTTCTCATCCAATCCCTTCTTCTTATGAAATATCTTCAAAGAAAAGAGAAAAACACCCAAAATCCCGAAGTAAAAAAACGATTTGCGCATTTAAAACGCATGATGCTTGTTCTTCCGATGGTTATTCCTATATTTATCCGGTTTGAGCAAGTTTCCCGATTGATTTTTGTGATAATAACGGTGTTTCTCTCGATTTCAATCTACAAAGGAGGCCTCTTCATGTTTCGAAGCGAGATGTTGCGGCTCTTGTTGGTAATCGACGATTCCGGGATTCCTTCTTATTCATTTCGCTTCAGGGATGTTTCGAAAGCGCACTTGAGCGATGACGATGAAATGTTGTTCTCTGGCGCATTGAAAGCCGTGTCTATGCTGTTCCAAAATTTAACCGGTTCGGAAGTTGATCTCAAAGAAATCGTGTTGGAAAATGCCCATTTGATGATACAAAGAATCAAATCTCAAGAAAATGGG
>CAZUTM010000038.1:2573-32454 GCA_964623665.1 uncultured archaeon | reverse complement strand
TATCCTTTTTTTTGGGCTTTTTTACGTGTTTTTTGCGGGGATAAGGGTAATCCCATCGATAATTCATGCTGAATTCAGAACCTGGATAATTCTCGAATGGATGCATTTTTTTTAGTTGTTTATGTTTGAATTTATTGGGATCGATCGCTATGGGTATTGAGTTTAAGGCGCAAAATAGAGAAAAAATGGATGGAAACCATGGTTTCTCGTTATATTTATAAGCAATGGCGCAGAACATTATATATAGCAACAGAAAGTGGGAGATATGGAGTATAAATGGAATCGAAGATTCGACGCTATTGTGGTCGGATCCGGAAACGGGGGATTGGCTGCCGCCACACAATTGGCACATTACGGCAAAAAAGTTTTGATGCTGGAAAAGCATAACATCGTCGGCGGCTTTTCCACGAGTTTTGTGAGAGGAAGGTTCGAGTTCGAAGCATCGCTCCATGAGTTGTGCGATCTGGGATCCAAAGAGAATCCCGGAGGAATTCGACAAATATTCGAAAGCTTGGGCGTAGAAGTGGATTGGAGACGTATCGATGAAGCCTATCGGATTATTATTCCAAGCGAGGGGCTTGATGCAACTCTGCCATTCGGTCTGAACGCATATTGCGATGCGGTAGAGAGGTATGTGCCGGGAAGCAGACCGTATGTGGAAAAATTCATAAGCTTGTGCGAAGAAGTCACACTTACATTTGATTATATTGCCCAAGCGAAGGGCGTAATTGACAAGAAGGTCTTGTTGAAGAAATATCCGAATTTCGTAAAAACGAATGCCTACTCGTTAGATGATGTGTTGAATGCACTAAAGATGCCCAAAAAGGCGAAGGATATTATTTCCGGATATTGGTGTTATATCGGATTGCCCACAAGTCGTATCAATTTCACGCTTTTTGCAGCGATGTTCTATAAATTCTTAATAAATGAAGCATATATTCCTAAGATGCGGTCCACCGAATTTGCGTTGGCCTTAGAAGCCAGATTTCGAGAATTAGGAGGAATAGTGGAACTAAATTCCGAAGTTATAAAAATATTTGTTGAAAACGGTGCAATTATCGGAGTAGAAACAAATTGCGGGGAGCAAATCGCGGCCTCTCAGGTCTTCTGTTGTGCTTCACCTACGCAAACATTCTCAAAATTGGTCTATCCAAAAGGAGAAATACCGAAAGATTCATTTAAATGGTGCAATGCACGGACATTGGCGAGTTCAGCTTTTGTTGTATGGATCGGTCTCAACAAGTCCAAAGAGGAACTCGGACTGCACAATTATTCATATTTCATATATGAAACAAGCGATACGGACAAATTATACAATAGTTTTTATCAATTAGAGAATCCTACGGTGCAAGCGACGGTTTGTTTGAATCATGTAATTCCGGATTGCTCGCCCAAAGGAACCACAATAATGTCCTTTACTATCTTGCACCGACCTGAAGCGTGGAAAAATATAACTCCCCAAGAATATTTTAAGAAGAAGAACGAAATCGCAATGATTCTTATCGATAACTTTGAAAAGGCTACCGGAATCAAAATCAAAGAATATATTGAAGAAATCGACATCTCAGCGGCACCAACATACGCCCATTATACAAATGCTTATCAAGGGGTTATATACGGCTACGAAACCGATAGTTGGGATTCTGTGGTTCCTCGGATTCTTAACCGTGCCGAAGAAAAATACATCCAAGGGCTCTATTTCACGAGCGGGTGGGGCGTTCGTACGCTCGGGTTTTCAAGCGCATTATCATGCGGAGTATTTGAGGCATTGCAAAGCTTAGCCGTCACGAAACAAGATCAAGAAACTTTGATACCCGAAGCAACAATCAAAGGAGGAAATTAAAATGGAACAGCATACACAAGAAACCTTTAAGGCCATTGATTTTCACGTGAAGGGAAATCTGCGAGACTTATTTGCGTTTCTCGGAGTCAAGAAGTACCGGAAAAAGCGAATCTCAAGCGCATCTGATGCAATGCCGGAATCCGATCCGTATGTAAATCGTTTGGCCAATAGTTTGCATCCCGCCAGACAATATCTGAAAATCGAATCAATCATCGATGAAACGCCAACAACCAAAACTTTCAGATTGGTACCGAATCCGGAAAAAGGCACCAACGCCTTGGCATATTTTCAAGCGGGGCAATATCTGTCTGTAAAAGCAAAAATTAATGGACACGAAATTACACGTGCCTATTCGATTGCATCAAGCCCTCAAGATTCCCTCAACGGGTTTTACGACATCACAATAAAAAAACTACCGAACGGCTTTCTCACTGATTATATCTGGCAAAATTGGAACGTTGGCTCAGAAGTTATAACATCAGGACCACTTGGATTTATGTATTGGAGCCCTATCCGGGATTCAACCACCGTAGTAGGAATCGCTGGCGGTTCCGGAATAACTCCGTTTCGTTCTCTTGCTCGCGAGATCTGCTATGGCTCGATGAAAGAAAACGGAATAAAAATGAAGTTGATTTACGGGTGCAGCGCGGAGAATGAAATTATATTCCAAAAAGAGTTCGAGGAGTTGGCCGCCAAATTTTCCGACAGATTTTCTTTCGTGTTGGTTATGAGCTGTGAAGTGGTAAATCTCAAAGGATGCGAAACCGGGTTCATCACCAAAGAAATCATCAAAAAATACTCTGATCCATCCAAAGATACCTATTTCATGTGCGGACCCGCCTTGATGTATGATTTTGTAACCAAGGAACTCATGGCTTTGAACGTCTCGTTGAAGCGGATACGTCGCGAAGCATATGGCGAGATTAAGGATCCCAGAAAATTCGAAACATATCCAAAAGCGGCTTTCGATAAAATTTACACAATCATAGTTCGAAATAAAGGCGAATCGGTTTCCATTAAAGCGAACGGAAGCGAATCGTTATTGATCGCCTTGGAAAGAGCGAAATTCAAGGTGCCATCCGCGTGTCGGTCGGGCGAATGTCAATTTTGCCGAACCTTACTGCTAAATGGGGAAGTGTGGGTAAGCCCGGAATCTGATGGCCGAAGAGAAGCCGATAAGAAATTCGGCTATATCCATCCGTGTGTTTCGTTTCCGGTATCGGATCTCGAAGTTCAATTGCCAAATTCTGATGCTTGAACCATTTTTTCAACATTCGTTTTTTAACTTTTAAAAAATTACGAGATTATTAATATGTACCTTGGTTTTTGGGGTATATATATGAAGTTGGAACCAAAAACAGTGATTCGGCTCATCTTCGTTTCACATTTTCTTGCGAATTCCATGATTGCGGCGTCATTATGGGTTCCGTTTTATATCGATGTTTTGGGTTGGTCGCTTGAAATCATGCTGCAAGTCCAGATGGTATTTCAAATCTTTTTGATATCGATGGAAGTGCCTTCTGGGTATCTTGCCGATAAATTCGGTCGAAATCGGATGGTCGGCCTTGCAGCCTTCTTTTTATCTATTGCATCGATTTCATATTCACAAGCGACCAACATCGGAACGGTCTTGTTTTCGGAGTTTTTATTCGCAATTGCAATTTCGTTAATTTCCGGATCCGGTGAAGCATTACTTGTGGATACCATGTACCGCTTTGGATACAGCGAAGAAGAGCGACAAAAAGAATTATCTTTATACAATTCCTTTATCGGTATGGCCTACGGCGTTTCAGCACCGATTGGGAGTCTCTTAGTGCAATTTTTCACCCTTCGGCAGATCATTGCCTTAGGTGCGATTCCCTATTTCCTTGGCTCATTATTCACTGCGGCAATAGGCAAAACGCAAAATGAAAAACCGAATAACGAATTATTATTCCGAAATTTCTTCAAATCGGTGAAAAAAATTATCATTGAAAATAAAGGCAAACCAAAATTATTAATTTCAGCGGTGGATATGATTATTCTGTGGGGGTTTCTCCCCACATTTTACATCTCCAACGTGATGTACTTGAGGGCCTTGGCCGTGCCTTTGCAATTCTGGGGCTTCTATGTGCTCTTTTCCAATGTAATCCCATTCTTTGTGGTTAAAAGGCTGAATCCAAAAACCGAGGGATTAAATCGAAGAAACTTTAATTTCGGGCTTACAATGGTTGCGGGAATGATTTTCATGAGTTTTTATTATGCATCTCCCGTTATTCTTGCATTGCTATATTTACTCTTTACGGTCTTAACAAATTTCAAATTCGGGCTTCTTTCCACCGAAGTCAATAATGAATTGGATCCGGCCACACGAAGCACGGCGATTTCAATGATAAATTTATGTTCCGGAATTTCCCGTATCATATTTTACGGCACATTTGGGGTCTTGGCAGAACGAAATTTATTCCAATACTCGACGGCCGGCTTGGGTATTTTGTGGGGACTTGGACTCGTGTTGTTTCTTATAAGAATCCGGCTAAATAAACAAAAAATTCAACCTCAGAGTACCGAAATGTGAAAAATTGTGAAGGAAAACATACTAACGAACAACAACACGAACCAACAAATACAAAACGCAAAAACTAAACGATCAGCTACATGCTAGCGCCAATGAGCACCAAACGTTCAAATAGAACTCCAAAGAAACCATAGGAATATAAAGAAAATCCGAAAAAAATGAGGAATCTTTTTTTTTGTTTATATTATAATTCGGGCATCAATTCAATCAGCGTCAGCATTACTTCACCGGTGTCTGTGAGTTTCGGTTCATCGGTGACCATTTGCATCGCCTTGAGAGTTTCAAGTTCTTTATTTACATCAACCCCTTTATTTGCCTTGATAAGTTTTTGTAAATTGGTCTCTCCTTGTGAGATTTGCTTCATAAGCATTCTGCCAGACGGAGAAAGCGATGCAATAATTGGTTTGAATTGGTCAATCAACAATTGGGTTCGCGGGTTGATCGCAAACAACACTTTTTGGTCGCGAAGTTCGGCAATTGCATTGAAGGTATTCACCTCTTTGAAGTCGAGTCCCGACATGTGGTTTAGCATATCCGGAATTCTGAAGCGATTGTTGTATTCCTTAGCCCCTTCTTCAAGAATTCGGTATTGCAAAGATTTTCGACCGTAGACCTTTTTCACTTCGGCAACCCGTTTCTCCACCACATTGTGATAGTACAACAGATCTGCTTTCAAAACTTGTTCGATGATCTCGATGACCGCATTTGGTTTCAGTTGTTTTCCGGTCCATTTGGAGATTTCTTCTCCAAACTGGGTTTCCACCGCCCGATTGAAGGCAGTCATTTTTTCTTTCAAAGTTCGAGATGCCGGTTTCAACAAAAGCAAGGCAGTGCGGACGTTCTTGCCTTCATACATAGAGATGCGGAACTGTTGATACGACAATTCGTCGAGGAACATGCCCTTTTTGTCTGATTTAACACTTTGTCCAAGTTCAGAACCAAATGAGGAGATGGCGGATAAGAATCCGGAAATCAATGTCTCTTCAATCGGAACATCCGAAAATGCGTGCGAAAACATCGGCAGGCCCCGTTCCTTGTGTATAATCATCATATATTGGATATTTTGAACGTCGGATAATTGCTGATGGATGGCTTTCAAAGCTTCGAGTCTCCGGTTTCGCTTCGGTACTACATACAATCTATTTATTGCAATTGCTGAAGTGATAAGAATACCGATTGCAAGCAAGATCGTAGAGATGTTATCGATGATGAGGGTCATATAATCAACAACACGAACGTAATTATATCCGTATTCGGTGGATGATCCGGATGCATAAAAGTCATCGCTCTCGTAAAGTGCTTCAACGGTAAACGTGCCTAATTCTTCCAAATTCAACGATACCGAGGCGATTCCTTGTTCATTGGTGACAGCACTCTGATTCTTAACAATTGTACCCGCTTGATTTTTCACCAAGAACATGAGCGATTTACCCGCAACGGGATTCCCTTCTTCATCGGTAAGCAAGGCACTGTAGTAGAAGTCACCCGCAAAGTTCTGCACCGATTTTTCTTGTAATAATTTTACTGATGTTCTTAACTTCGCTAAAAGCGCGGCATCATATGTGAATACTTTGCTTTCGATTTTATTGTTTCCAGAGAAGCGAATTTCAATATTGGCTTCGGTACCGCTGTCATCGGGGATATTATAAATAAAGTTCGTGGTATTTGACTCGGAAACGAAGGATGTGAAGGTTTCCAAGATGCTTCCGCTTTTTCTTGTGATTTTCAATTGAACCGGCATTCCTTTGAGTATTTCCGTGGCACCAGTTTCATTGAATTGTACCGCTACGCTGATATTCAACTTTTGTCCGATGCGCAGTGAACCCGATATGCCTTGCACCGACATCGCGGTTTTCCATTTTGGAATAACGACCAAATATGTTTTATTCATGAGGTAATTCTCTGTATAGGAGCCTCCGTATTCCATTGCAATTGAGAGATTCTCATGACTGTCCGCAATTTCCGATATGAAATACTCAACCCAACCTGTTTGATTGCAATTCAACCGCTCGATAAACGAATATTGGGAGGTGCCGTTGTCATCATATGTTCCGGTAATACTGAGCAAATAATTTGTGTACACCTCCACCCCGGGAATCGTGAGTTTTGCTTTAACCGTTAGAGAATAGCCAACGCGCACCGAGCTAGGTAATTCGGAATAAATTATAGTGACATTGTATTTGCCTTGAACGGTTCTGGTTTGATTTCGTGTCGTTCCGTGAATCGTACCATTTCCCGCGTATGCTGCAATCACCGTGACGTTCACATTGGCATATATAAAATCAACAAACAGCGAATAAGTTGCACCTCCATTGGCCGCTGTGGTTCGGATGACTTGAGTCGAAGGATTTGCTCCAAACGTGATATCCAAAAGAATATCCGCAAATGGAATGGGTATGCCGCCGATTCGGGTAAGATTAATATTAATATCCATATATTTACCGATTCTGACTTCAGAGCTCACCGTTAACGTCATATTCGAGCTGATCTTTGAAAGCACAGTCAGAGAGATGATATAAGAAGCATTTTGACAATTTATGGCTGTTGCATTAATAGTAAGGTTATAGATCCCCGGATAGACATAAGGCGTTTGACTTAAATCAAGCAGAAGTTTATAGGTACCGCCGATGAGATGCGTGAGCTGGCCCGATCGGATAATGGTGCCGTTTGAGATATACCATGAAAGATTGCCGTTTGTAATCGGAATCGGGTTCATTGGATTTAGGATGTTACGGTAGAACGCGAAGAGTTCTGTGGAGCCGCCTTCATAAATTGATTCGATATTTTGTACCTCCAAGCTCGTTGGCAACGGCTTTATCGGTGCATTGATATTATAAGATTGCGTTTCAAATCCCGATGCAGAGAAGAACAACGTTAGATTGTATCTATAAACGTTGGAATATGTTTCATTACACCCCGTAGTGTTCAAATACAGAATGTATCGGCCCTTATCGGATTCGTTTTGAGTTTGCGAGAAGAGTTCGACGCCAGAAAAGACCGACGCTCCGCTGAAATTAAACTGCCCGGAAATAAACCCATCACGAATTGGCTCTCTTGCAATACTTGAGTTCGTGACATTCACAATAATATACGAGCTAAAAGAATCGTTCACAAAAGGAATGTTATTCGTAGCGAGCGAGAGATTATTGCTCGAATTCACGATTCCGTAATTGAATTCGATAATCATTTGAGAACCGGTTATAATCAGCGTTGCATACAAAATTTTGGTTTCATAGAACGGTTTCGAAAGTTCAAACCTTAATGTGTACGTACTTTGAGGAACATACTCTGTACGCACTTGAACGGTGTAGTTTCCATCGAGACTTGGCGCAATGGGATTAACGAGATAGGAACCGGGCCCAAAGTCATAACCCCATAAATTACCGGTTGCATTATTTTTCACAATGATTTCGGCGCCCAAAAGCCCAACCCAATTTGAATCGGAATAGTTCATGGTATAAAAGGCCAGAGTACCAGAAGGTACGGGCCCGCTGGGTGTACCAGTAAGATTTGCATTGGTGTGCCGATACACACCAAAAGTATCATAAGAATAGCCAACTCGGTAGGTTTTTCCGGAGGATACAATTGAAGTATCATTCCACACCGCTAACAGCTCATAGGTGCCGATTCCGGAATCAACCACTATCCAAGTCCCACTATAATTGCCCGCATGATTGGATACATATAGTGGAAATCCTGAAGGATACACATCGTTTGGATTTGCTATTGTGATATTATAATTACCGTTCGATATGGGATACCCCAGATTCGATAGATTTGCGACATAGCGCAGAGTGTCGCCGTTGAAAAATACTTCACTCGTGCCATAGGTCCCATTTAATGCAGATGCGCGTTGGAGGTAATTTGGGGTAGTGACATTGATTATATATGTACCATTGAGATAGATCCCATTTTCTTGATTTAAAATGGACCCTACATACACCCGCAGCGATTGATTCATTCCGACATTTGGCGAATTTGATTTCCTCACTATTTGAGATGATATATTGATACGTTCAGAAGCACCAAAAGGGATCGGACTCCACGCTCCAACGATATTCCAGTCTTGAGATGCATTCCCTTTGTTATCAAAGGCCGGTATATTGACAATTTCAAAGAAATAGTCCCAATAGTCAAAATTTTCGATATTATCATCAATTAGATTGATCGCGCTGCTCGTATTGAAATACAACTCCCATTTTACTTCAGTCGCCCGTGAAAAGCTCGGAATATAATAAGAGGCCCACGCCCCATTAGACACAAAACGAACGAACCCTAAGTATGCAGTGAAGTATAGAAAATAATTTTGGAACGTGTTGTTGCTAAATCGAAATTGAAATTGAACATCAACACCATTCGAATACGCCGGATTTTCGGTATAAAGAATCGGAGTTGTAATGTTTACCCATTGAGTCGTGTTCCAATGCTGGAGGCCCACCATAGAATAATTATTCGTGCCATATTGGATCTTTGTGGAAAGATCATCAAAAGCCACCGAGAAAGGGTATACTTGCACATGAGTCCAAAGAGAATAAATCACGAAATGTACAACGATGTTTGTTCCGTTAAAGGCTCGCTTAGCCGTGCTGGTTAACTCTGTTGTGATATACCGCTTATAATTCCCTTGATTTTGCATCTCTTGATAAATATCCGAAAGCTGTCCTAAGTATTGCAGGTAATAATTTTTTGTAACATTATTTCCAACAAGGGTATCGGAAACAACGTAATAATATAACCCAAAGGATTCAAATGCTTGGGGATTATTACTCGAGGTGAACAATTCAAGCGTGAAACCCATTGTGCCGATAAAATATTGGTCATATTCCGTCACAACCAGTGCGGCCTCTAAAAAATAGGTCCGCACCTCATCCTCGGTGTCATCCATAGTTTGTAGCCAAATTCCGAAATCAAGTGTGTGAATGATCCGTGAGAAATTGATAAAACGAGTGATATCCCACGACCGAGATATCCACAAATGAGAAAATGTGCTTTGAACCGTATTATCCAAGACCAAGGAGTTGACGCTGGCATTCGGATAAAAATTCCCATACGAATCATTGCGGCCATCCATATAATTTTCATCAAAGCGACCTATCATTCGATACGTATCAGCCAATTCGTAGCCACGATTTTCTTTTGCCCATGTTAAATAGAAGTCAACCCGTTGTGGCTGTTTATCAAAAATCACTCCGAAACGCGCCCAATTCAGAGAAGGATTGCCAATTCTAGCGCTTGAACCCCCGGCCTTGATTCTTAACCCCAAAGCATAGTCTTGATAAATAAATGCTTCGGCAGTAGCCCACTCTAAACTCCCACCATACGGACAACTTGGGCCATCGTTCTTCGTGTATAACGCACGAACTCCCGGATCCCAAAACGCATCATAAAACAAGATCTCTTGGTTTTCATCCCGAACTTTATACGTTTCAATAGGCTCAAAAGAGGAAAACGGCTTTTGATTGTTTCGTTCGGCCCAATACGCAAAAGCATGGGGATTCACGACCGTTTGGCTTGTCAGCGTGGTATTGATCTCCAATTGTTGCCGACCCAACACATTTTGGGTAGTGCTAAAATAAAAACTCGGAGTGCCGATAAGGGAATATTTCGGATACATATCAGTTGTGAGATTTGGATTGATTTGCGTTATATTCTGAATTTCAAAGGTCTCTTTCTCATCGTATACACCACCCAACTGAATATTTCCAGCTGCGAAGTTCCACCCTAAAGGCACTCCATGAGTTATATTTTCAAAGCGGGGTTGAGTTTCATGTTGGATTGACTGCGAGAAAATCGCTTCTCCAACATCAAATTGCGTAACATTATTTCCCACTATTGGGGAAGAGGAAAGGGCCGCACTTTTGGGCAATTCCTCTTCAATCGGTTTAATTAAATCTATTTTGGTTTTGCGTTCGATCACCCCTTGCGGAGTATTGGCCTCGCTGTTCAAAAACCCGTTGTAAGCGAACGCCACTAAAAGAATTGCAAACAGAAAAGATAATTTAAAAATTTTTGAAGAATAATACTCCCATTTTAATTTTTGACAAATATGTTTCATAAAATCGACCATTGAAATGTTGTAACAAAAATATGGGGAACAACCTATATTAATGCTTTGAGAGAAAAGGTCGAATAGAAATATAGAATTGATCTTCCCGAGCATTCTTTTACTATTGATACGTCAAAATATTTGATTATGAAAGCAAAAAGCAAAAAAAAAGTAAACGTTTAAAAAAAGCAAAAAAAGCATAGGGAAAGGGACATTCCCATCGAATATTCACGTGGAATTCCGAACGTGGATAACTCGGTCCATCGAAACTTTTTTATGTTAGGATCTTGGAAATTTTCCATAAATCGTTTGCATTATTTCTTTAAATTTGGGCTTCGTCTTTAAAGAGTCAAGTGTGGGCTTTGCGGAGCCATCTTCATTGAAGAAATGACACATTGCATAGTAAGGCTTTAATTTCTTTTGATTTGCGTCAGATCCGCTCGTCTGATGTTTTCCATTGTTTATAAATTCCGATTCGAATTCCGGATCCAGCACAATACACGGAATTTTTTTATCTATACAATCTTGAATGATGAAATTTGATGTTGATTGAGATTTTTCACTTTGTGAGGTAGAATCTTTGTCGATAATAACAACGAACGGAATTTGATACTTCTCAAGCACTTTCATATAGTTTTGGATGTTAAATTTTCCTAAACAATCAACAAACGTAATTCGATTGCGCATAAAGATATCATCTGAGAAGAAATACTCGGCCCATGCTTGAATTACCATTTTTTCTGTTTGGCCTTCGACCAAAACCACCTTATCGGCAAAGAAAATCTCATTTCGGGTGGGATCCAAGTAATAATTCATGTTGATTTTACCAACACTTTCATGAAATTTCCTGGCATCGGGGTTTCCAAAGGTGTGTACCAAGCATTCTTCTTCTTCCAACATACCTTTATTTCTTTTAACGTTTTGAATGCACGTTGTTCCCTCTTCTTTTGTTTTTGTTACTTTTACCAGTTCTTTCAATTCGCTGAATTCGATAAAGTGCGGGGAATGAGTATTGAGTAATATTTGGCGATTCGGTTGCTTTGCAATTCTTTTTAGATATTCCTTCATCATTTTTTGGTATTGTGGGTGCAAAAAGAGCTCGGGTTCCTCAATGGCAAAATATACAGATTCGCAATTGTTTTTTTTGCAAGATTTAAGATCTTCGAGCATTTCTTCTGCCCAAATTTTAAACAACGTAATCATAAAATATCTTTGCATCCCATGTCCTTTCAATTGGACGTCAGTAGCAATTCCATCATCGATTGTAATTTTCAAGGCATCTCGGATAATTTTATTGAAATTTGGAGTGGTTGTAAGAAACTCCAATTTTCCGGAATCGAATTCGGAAAGGCTTTGATTGATTTTCGCCTTTAGCTGTTGTATGGGCGAATTAGGATCCTCCAAGTTATAAGCTTCCTTGAACATTTCTTGAGCCTTTTTGTTGATCTTTTTCATACGATCGGGATCTTCGAGTTTATCCAGGATATAATCAATCAATTTGGCCAGATTTCCCTTTGAGCGGGCTTGATAAATGGTTTCTTTTTCGATATCTTGAACCGCCGGAATGAAGAAAAACTTGCCGAGGTATTTTTCCGGATCGCTCCGAATTTCTTTCATTTCTACCCATTCGTTTTTATATTTCAATTTAATATTCGAATCCGATGATAAAGTGCTTAAATATTTGGTTCGAAGATTATCGAGGTCTGTAGTAGCCAATCGGTTATGGCCCTTTGTTATCAATAATTTTTCAAGCAGATCTATGAATTCTTTTGGCATGTTGGGATCATTCACGAAATCTGCTTTTTTGCTTTTTAAGGGGTCGAATGCTGGTAGATAGGGCTTAAACGATGGATCATCCATATCAACCACTTTTTTGGATACATCATATCGGTGTTCGAGTTTTTGCTTATCATTGAAAAAGATGGTCTTTTTTATGGTCACCAATTCAAGATTATTTGTTTTCAGAATTAAATCCTTGTAAAGGTTCTTTTCAATGTCATTTAGTTCGCAGAACATGATTTTAATGGAGATCTCTTTAGCCCAATTCCCCTCCGAGTCTCTATAGAAATCGTCTTCAGATTCTTCTTTTGAAAAGAATGTTGCTAAGGCTTTCAATATATTGGATTTTCCGCTATTGTTTTTACCGACAAAGATCATATAGGGAAAGCAATAGAAAGAGGATTCTTTGATCGAGCGGAAATTATTTATTTTGACGAAAAGAATTTTCATACACTAGGAGATCTTGATGGTATATTTAAAATCTTGTATCTTATCAATGCTTTGGTGAAATGATTTAATTCGATGTGGTATTTGATTGTGCAGAATGGAATTCCCGATATATTATGAGAAATCTGCAATTAAACTGATCCATGGAGATTCCCTTGCTCTGCTGGATACATTTCCTGAGAATTCGGTTCAAATGATATTTGCGGATCCGCCCTATTTTCTTTCCAATGATGGAATCACGTGTCAAGCGGGTAAAATGGTTTCTGTGAATAAAGGCAAATGGGATAAGTCGGAGGGTTTCCAAAAGGACTACGATTTTACCAAATCGTGGATTTCCAAGTGTAAACGCATTTTAAACGAGACCGGAACTATATGGATATCCGGCACGCTTCATATCATCTATAAAGTTGGGTGTATATTGGAGGAGTTGGGCTTCAAGCTCTTGAATGATATTGTGTGGTTCAAGCCGAATGCGTCACCCAATTTGGCATGTCGTTATTTTACGCACAGCCACGAAACGATTCTTTGGGCCAAGAAGGATCCCGATGCCAAGCATATTTTCAATTATGATGCGATGAAGAGTTGGGATGTGTCCAAAGATTTGATTAATAATCAAGGCAAACAGATGCGGAGCGTGTGGAGCATACCTTTAACACCCCAGAGAGAAAAGGTGAACGGGAAACATCCCACCCAAAAACCGCTTGAATTGCTTCTCCGAATTATCAAGGCTTCAACAAACGAGGGCGATCTGATTCTAGATCCGTTCAACGGGTCCGGGACTACGGGAATGGCTGCTGAGATATTGAACCGAAAGTATATCGGGATCGATCTTGAGAAAGAGTATTTGGATCTTACGATTGCCCGGCATGCCGAATTATTGAAAAAGCACGATCAATCGAAGTTTCGCCGCAAGTTAGGCGATTTCGTGGATGCAAACCAATAAAAAGAATTAAATTTAGGTAAGAATCTCCGTTTTACGAAGAATAATGCACCAGCGACCTTTTTAACCATCGAATATTTGCTCAAAAATGGTCACGTGGTTAGAAGGCGCGCTTTTAGGCGCTGTACAAGGGCTCACGGAATGGCTACCCATAAGTTCTAGCAGCCATCTCGTTTTGCTGCATCATTTCTTTCCGGTTCAAGATCCCGTGGCATTCGATTTGATGTTGCACCTTGCGAGCTTGCTGGTTATTCTTTTGGTATTTTGGCGGGATATTCTCGATCTCATTAGAGGAATTCTCAAAAAGGATCCAGAATCGGTAAATTATTTGGTGAAAATCATAGTCGCTTCAATTCCGATTGCAATAGTGGGTGTGCTATTTGAAGACTTGATCGATGCGGCTTTTTCCAATCTTCTGAGTGTCGGTATTTGTTTGTTCCTCACGGCGGCCCTTTTGTTGCTCTCTCAGCGTCCAATCGAAAAGGATCAAGCGTTGGGTATGAAGCAATCAATAATCGTGGGCCTTGCTCAAGCGATAGCGATTTTTCCTGGTTTAAGCCGATCGGGGGCTACCGTTTCTGCCGGATTGATGCAAGGAGTGAAAAGGCCAGAATCGGCGAGATTTGCCTTTCTCATCGCGATTCCCGCGATTGCCGGAGCCGCGATCTTCAAATTAGATGATTTGACATCGATTGCGGAAGTGGATGCTATCGTTGCGGGCTGTTTCGCATGTTTAATTGTGGGGTTTTTGAGTTTGAAAGTGTTGTTGAAAATTCTTGATGCAAACAAGTTCCATTATTTTGCGTTCTATTGTATTCCAATCGGTGTGGTATGTATCGTTCTATATTTTGTTTGAATCGGTTGGTGCTTTTCATGGTTTTATTTTTTGGCAAATTTTTCAATGCGTTTTTTTTCGCAAGTTTAAAATAATCAAGAGACTTTTTAAAGATCATGCCAGGTTCTCACGGATCACTTACAAAAGCGGGGAAAGTGCGGTCCGCAACTCCGAAGGTGGATAGAACCGGAGTGAACAAAGACCCAAAGGAAATCCCGCGGATTCGCAACAAAGCAAATTACACCAAGCGTGTGATTAACGACCAATACGGTGGCCAAGCAACCAGTATGGGTGCCCAGAAGCACGACCGTAAGAAAAACTAAACAATTTTTTTCACTCACCATATTTTGGTGATCCTTATTAACACCTTCACCCATTTTCTTGCTGCATACTTGTTTGCCCGGGCACTGGGCTATGGAGAACGACGATTCGAATGTTTGTTTATTGCGATTGCGGGAATTTTGCCCGATATTGACCTTCTCATCGGATCCTTTGTTCCTTTCGAGCATGGCGTATTCACCCATACGTATGCTGGCGGTTTACTTTTTATTTTCGGGTATTCTGTTTTGGTTTTCTTTCTATTCCGAGATTTGATGGTCGCTGCAAAAATAAATTTCGGTCGTCTTTTTCTCTTGGGATTTTTGGGATTGACGATGCATTTCTTTCTGGACTGTTTCACATTTCATTATGGGCCATGCAGTGTTTGGCTGAATCCCGACACGCTGCCCGATTTTTGTAATTGCCCGGGCCCGTCGTGTATTTCTGTGGATGATCGACATCATCTGTATTTTTGGCCCCTATGGAATTTTCCGCCGCATATCAATACGCTCTTTCCATATCCGTGGGTTACATTTGAATTTAGAGTTTGGGTAGAAGTAATTTTCACTATAATCATTTCTATACTGCTTCTTTATTTGATTGTGAAGAAGAAGCAACAAGTTTTTCTTATGTTTAAACCCCAATCATGGCACGATGCAATAAAATCTACCGACTTCGACCAAACGAAGAAGATAAGAATGAGAGAAAACATCATATTCATAGTCATCGTCTCAAGCATTTCTCTGACTTTGTTATTATTTGCTTTTTAAAATCGATAACGAAAACGCTCATGTGCACCGATCGGGCGAATATTTGTGATCTATTTGCCCGAAAGAAAAGAGTTTACTTTGCTGAGCGATCCCAAAAAAACACAAATTGATGTGCATAGCACAGTTGAATCGTAAAAAAAACGAAAATGAAATCTTTTTTTTGCAAGTACCCTTAAATTACTCATGAAATTCAATTATTGGGACGAAAAAGCGGAAAAGCTCCCGAACGATGAATTGGCCAAAATCCATTTAAATAAAGGATTGTGGTCAGCTCGAATTCTTTATGAGCATATCCCTTTCATAAAAAAGCGCTATGATGAAGCGGGTATTGATTTGAACAATATCAATTCGCTTGAGCAATTCAAGAAAATTCCCTACATGACAAAAAAGGATTTCTTGGATTCGTATCCGGATAAGCTTGTTTGTGTGGAAAAGCGGAAATTGGTGAGGATGCATTGCACTTCAGGGACAAGCGGAAATCGACCGACTTGCGGCTTCTATACCCGCAATGATTTGGAAGAATGGACCATCTTATGCGCAAAAAATCTTGCCATGATCGGGGTGACCGATGAGGATGTGTTTCAGAACACCACTTCCAGCGGTCTTTTCACGGGTGGGTTTGGATATGCGCAGGGCGCAACCAAAGTTGGTGCCATGCTGATTCCGTTTGGTGCGGGCATGACCGAAAAGCAATTACAGTTCTTTATGGATTTCGGTGTCACCGCAATTCACGCCATTCCTTCATTTGGATTAAAAATTGCGAATTTGGTAAAAGAACAGAACATACCTCTCGAGAAACTAAAATTGCGGGTGGGGATTTTCGGAGCAGAAGGCTGGGCTGAGTCCACGAGAAAAGCGATTGAAGAAGGCCTTAAAATTAAAGCATATGATAACTACGGCTTGACCGAAGCGATTGGGCCCGGTGTCGCATGCGAATGCCCGATGCAAAACGGCTTACATCTTTGGTCCGACCATTTCTATCCCGAGGTAATTGATCCCGCCACCGGCGAAGTCCTTCCATTGGGATCCACCGGAGAGTTAGTTCTCACAAGTCTGTTCAAAGAAGCCGTGCCTATTGTGAGATATAGAACCGGCGATATCACCCGATTATATTTATCAGAATGCGAATGCGGAAGAACCGGCTATATGATCGATCGAATCAAGGGCAGAAAAGACGATATGAAAGTCATCAAAGGCGTGAATATCTATCCAAGCCAAATCGAAGAAGAAATATTCAAGTTACCCTATTTTACGGATACTTATTTGATACTTTTCCACACCGTTGGTGTTATGGACAATGTTACGGTGCAAGTCGAAATTAAAAGCAGTGTAGCGAACCTCCTTGCGAAAGCCAAAGCGGAATTGGAGAAAAACTTATATATTGCCACGATGATGAAGATCGATGTTATTGTATTTCAAGAAGGAACCCTTCCGAGACAAGAGGGCAAAGCAATCCGGCATCAGGACATACGAGATCGGCCGGAAGGCTACAAAGGCTGGCTGAAGATGCAATCCTACCACGGAAAGCAGCTCGAAACCGAAGAAGAGAAATGCAAAAAGTAAGAAGAATCCGGAATTGAAACACACACAACACAACGCATGAAACAATCGCACACAACAAACTCAAGAGAAAAAACAACGTAATACAAAAAAAACAAAAATTAAGGGCATTCACCCTATTTTTTCTTATATTTTATTAGTTTTAAAAGCACTTGTGCTGCTTTTTTATCGATTGGATAATTGTTACTGCCGCATTTCGGGGAATACACGCATGCCGGGCATCCCGCTTGACATTTACATGCTTGAATCATTTTTTCCGTTTTCTCAAACAGAGATTCCACTTTCTGAAACACTCTTTGAGTTATACCGATACCGCCTTGATAGCCGTCATAAATAAATACGGTTGGGAGTTTTGTATCGTCATGATTCGGAGAAGAGACGCCGCCAATATCATTTCGATCGCAAAGTTGAAAGTATGGAATCATGGAGATACAAGCGTGTTCCATTGCATGAATGCCGCCTCCGAATTCTTCCGATAGT
Source organism: uncultured archaeon (assembly GCA_964623665.1). Lineage (GTDB taxonomy): Archaea > Asgardarchaeota > Lokiarchaeia > Sigyniarchaeales > Promethearchaeaceae > CAZUTM01. Next base: position 14,879 of record CAZUTM010000038.1, on the reverse strand, counting down.
GTAGCTTTGAATTCGGGCACCTCTATTGAAAATTTTTTTACAAACGCTTCAATATCAAGATCTTGAGTGGTGAGACTTGAGAGATAATCGAGTGCTTCTTTACTTTTTATTGTTAACAAAGCATAGTCGCTTGGAAACGTCCACCACAGCGATTTGGTATCAAGTTGAAATGTTAGTGGATTTTCCATCTCAATGCCGCCAATGATGTTGTCATTTTCCAAATCTCTTTTCTGTATTTCGTTAGGCGTGAAATATACGGTCACATCTCCGAAATGAACGGAAAAATCATTGGTTTGCCGGTGTTCCAGCTCAGCATTGATTTGGATCTCTTCATTCATTCGAACCCGCGTGTAGTAGGGAATCAGTTCTTTTTTCAATTTTACGATTTTTTTTTCATGATCGACCGATAACACCAGATAGGTTTCTGTCATATAAATATAGACGGTTTGCGGATAGATTTCAAATATTACGCGCTCTTGATCTTCTGTAGTTAATAATTTTAGTGATCCGGATTCCTCGACTACCATTAATTGATATTGATCACCGCTCAGATTATCCAACATGACCTTTTTGGGAGGAAAATCATTAGGATCAGCCGGATGATACCGGTTCCCGACCTTCTTAATTTTATTTTCTTGTTCCAATATTTGTAAAGCCTTTTCGATATTAGTGCCGAAATATTTATAATCATCCGGAGAAATTCCCTTCTCATAGACCGCGCACCACAAATGGTTCTTCAAAATTAGAAGATTTTCCAGATCGACCACCGCATCTTCATGATTGGTATCAAGCAATTCTTGGAAATTTGCGGCGTAATACATGTCCAAGGGATCGATTTTCGGGACATAGAATATCAACGCTTCTTGTTGTTGGTCCGGTGCAACGGTAAAGGATGTGCGGCCAGCTCGGCCCGCTTGCTGCCAAAAAGAGTTTACGGATCCTGGAAACCCGCCCAAAATCACCGAATCCAAATCGCCAATATCGATGCCTACCTCAAGAGCATTCGTGCTCGTGATGCCCAACAACCCCCGACTCCGGATCGAATGTTCAATAGATCTACGGTCTTCTGCAGAGATGCCCGCACGGTATGCCATGATCGAATTTGCTAATGTTTCGGAAATCGGAGTTAAATCTTGCTTTATAGATTTTGCAAATAACTCCGCTTCAAAACGCGTACGCAAAAACATCAATGTTTGAATATCTTCGGGAATCAATACTTTGAATAATAACCGGGCTTGACTTTTTAAGCCCATATAGCCATCCGATTCTTTTATAAAAGGGGGTTCCCAAATAATTAAATTTTTTGCCCGTTGGCCTGAAGTATCCATGTTCACCAATTGAACGGTTCTTCCGACGAGATTCTGGGCCAATTCCAACGGGTTTCCGATAGTCGCGCTGAACATTCCATACGTAAAATTCGCCATAGATACGGTATCAAGGATTCGGTTGAATCGTCTAAACAAATACGCCATATTCGACCCGAAAATGCCGCGATACATGTGTACCTCATCAATAATAAAATATTTCAGATTCCTAAAAATCCGACCCCATTTTACATGCCATTTCAAATATTGATGGAAAGCGTAGGGGTTAGTTATGACGATATTTGATTTATTCAGAACGAACTCTTTTTGATCGCTTGGAGTATCGCCATCATATATTCCAATCGTTTGTTCGCTCAAGCCAACGCCTTTGCATACTTCAAAAAACTTTTGCAGCTGATCTCGGCTTAATGCTTTCCGAGGATAGAGAAGAATCGCTGTAGCCTTTGGATTTTTTAATATCTCATCCAAGATGGTGAGCATGTAAATTAAAGTCTTTCCGGAACTGGTGGAGGAGGTGATAATCATATTTTTACCGCTTTTTAACACTTTTATCGCTTCATATTGGTGAACATACAGCTGAATGCCCCGTTCGGCCAAATATTTCAAAATAGAAGGGTGTAATTTTAAATCATCGATATTTTTCGCAAATTCTGGAATCCGAAATGGAATATGTTCGATATGCTTGATTTGATCAATGTAATCCTCTGAATTTTTAATTGTTGATATAATTGGAGCCGTCTCTTTCTTCCGAGCCATATATATACAATTCTCCGCACCACATATAAAATCAACCCCCCTATAGACGGGGTGAATCAATTATCGGTTGAAATTCTATTTCATAACGATTTCCGGCCTCATCGGATAATTGAGGGCAAATCTCCGTCTCAAAAACCAAATCAATGATAGTTTTGGGTTAGCCTTCTTTTCCTTGTGCCTTTAACTTTTTCTGCATCTCTTCTTCCAACTCGAAAATATCCACTTCAATTTCTCGGGTTTTCCTGGCAACCTCGCTGACCCAATTCCGAACGGTGCCCGGCTTCAACACAATCCCGCGCTGAATCTCGTAAGCCCGAATGATTTGAGATACGGTGTTGCCCATTTTATAGAGTTCTTTAACGGCTTCTTTGGTGGCCTTTGAATGATGCTGTTTTCTGGGTTCAAGACACTCGAACTCTGTCGGTTTCTCTACGCCCCGAACTTTGTTCTGTTGCCTGGTGCGATAGCGCTGGTAGCGAATGATAACCATCCACCCCGGGATATTGGTGATCCTACGAAGTTCCCAGCCGTTTTTGCAGAATTTGGCTTTGAAATAGGGTTTGTCGGCATCTTCGTGGACGGCGGTCAGGTCTTTTCTGAGCACGTAGCCTTCTTGTTTCATGAGATCCACGGCGTGGTAGAACGCAGCGATTTTCTTGGATTCGAATTCTTCTTCCGGGATGTTTTCCATCGGGAATATTGATGTGGCCATTTCTGCTTTTCCTTTACGAGATTCGGATTTTCGTCCGCTACGTTCGGTTTTTTGACCAGCTTTTCGGCTTTCATGTCTTGCTTTTCCGGCTTTTCGGTCTCGAGATTCGAATTTTCGGGGTTGGTTTTTCATTGTTTTAACTTCTCCTTGATCGGGCGCGTGCGGGGCGCATCTGATCTAATATCCGTGCGGGGGTATATAAAGTTCCCGATATTAGTGATTATTATGTATTCCGGGATTTTTTGAAATCGTGTTCCTAATGGGGCAAAGTTCAGCTCGTATCGAAAAATTAGTCCCTAATATGGAAAAAAAATGAAATAATAAGATTTAACGGATTTTTCTTCTAAGGATTGGTCCAGATTAATCCACCGGCTCCTTTTAAAATGACCAATCAAGAAATCCCGATTATGGTGATAAATATGTATATCGGGATTTTTATGTTTCATAGTCAATCGGAGCTATCAAAGTCTGCCGTGCCAAAATTTTCCTCGCTAATATAAAATTCCAACGAATTTTAGGCATAGTTTCGAATCCCGGAGCGAAAAAAATACTTTAAGGGAGAAAAAATGATGATTATAGACCAACATCAAGTGTTTAAATTATAAAGACACGCTCTGCTGAAAGTTTATCCGAATGTGATCTTGCATGATTACGATATTATAATGAAAGAAAGTAAAGAGAACGGATACGTTTTTTATAAGAAGCAATAGTGTCCCTTGGGAATAAGAAAAATGAGAAATGAAAAAGCCGAAGAACAAGAAAAACGAAAAAAATCAAGCCTAATTATCTCGACATGTAATCCGATACATTACTTCGACAAATTTCTGTGTTTCTTTAATCTTAAAATCCGCAATATTAGTCGCATAAGTCACAACTGTGGATATTTTCATTTTTTTATGGAACATATTTAAAATTTCCGTGATGCTTGTGTTAAATGCCTTAATCGAACATATTAATATCCACCCGCAAACACTCGACAGCTTGAATGTACTGTTTTTTCGGGCAAGCTCATTCTTTATACTCGTTAAATCCTTGTTATCGAATACATAGGTAATTTTTACCGCCACATCGGTTCGAGAAATTGCTTTGGGAGAGTCAATTGTTAGATTTTTTTTATTGAATGGCAAATACTCGCTAAAGAAGCGATAATAGATTTTCTCATAGTTTTCGTAGAGATATTTTGCGACATTAGGATATATCGCACCCGGTTCTTGCTGATCGATCTCTTTAAACATCCGAGTTTTCAAGGCATCAAACTCTTGCTGATAATAATTATTGATATAATCCACAATCGCATTTACCATCATGTCTTTGAGCGTTTTGAATTCGCACTTGTCTGCAATAAACCGGACAAAGTTTTGGAATTTGAGCTTGTGGTCTGTCAATTTTTGAATTCGGGTATGGTATTTTTTCCATGCAAGAAATAAATAATAAAAGTCGAATTTATCAGGAGTGGTGTAGTGAATGAAGGAGACTCCGTGTCGCAATTTGAGAAGGGAGATTTCGGGCTGACTATATAATTCATCCATTTTGATTCTGAGTTGTTCTTCCGAGATATCAAAGATGGAAACGGGCACAAGCATCTCGGCAAGGGTGCGAAAATGATGGATGCGTCGTCTTCTCAATGGCGTGTACATATTTCTTTCCTTGAGTATGGTCACCAAATAATCAATTTTTTTATTAATATCTTCAAATACAATTCGCTTATTAAAACAATCCACGCACAATTTTTCATCTACATGAACGGATTCAATCAAATTTTTATTTTTTCCGCAAGATTTGCATTTAAATTCGATTTGTTTTACTCCAGACGCTTCATTATTTTCGGTGCCTATCACTACGTTCGAGCCTCCTAATTTGTAAACGGATTTCATGCAATAATAACCGACGTATTACCTTCGGAACATCTTGCAATGATGATCTGCATAATAAAACAGATCAAATCGCCCTATAAACTTATTCATTGATCTTCTGCGGAGAAAAGTATAAGTTTGAGCAAAATCAAAAAAAGGGTTTTAAACCATAAAAAAGGAGCAAGATAGAAACCTAGCGGGGCTTATTTTTAAAGATATAGCGGTATATATACAATGAAATCAATAAAAGCGCAAAGTTGGTCAAAATGGTTAATATAATCCTTGAGATCGAATAGCCGCCGAAGAGAGAGAGAGTCGAGCGAATTATTGTTATTCCGGCCAACCCCATTAAAATTAAAAGGAGGATGCGGATATATCGCGTTTTATGGTTTGTGATTTTCCAATTTTCGTGGTATTTCATGGATTCCAAGGGCTTATGGTCTGAAATTTCGAATATTACAAAAATTCCTAAATATAACAACACCCAAGAGAGAGCATCACCCAAAATAACGAATGGATATTGAATGAGGAAGACATTAAGAAATCCAATAACAATAAAGAGCCATGCGATGATTATAATCAATGTTTGTTGGGTGTAGCGGCCGTCCTTGAAGTTGACCCATAATTGATCGCGGCTGATGCTTTCGCTTGGAAATGCGGATTCGAAAAAGACGATTTCCCGTTTTTCGCAAGGAATACTCTCAACAAACTGTAGAATGGATTCTCGGTCTATCATGAAATCTGTTAGCGAAATATCGAGGCAATAGTCTATTTTATGTGTATTAAACGTGATTCTGATTGGATTTCTTTGAATTAAAAGATACACGCAGCAAGCGAAAGCGATAATGCCAGAACCCAATAAGGCGGTACCAGTTATTGGAAATCCTTGTAAATTGGGGAGGAAGAGATTTCCGGATCCATTTTTAAAAGTGAAATCGAAATATAGGGCCATCAGAACAAAGAAAAATATATAGCCACGGTTAGCAATGGAAGAAATTTTGATCCCCGTAAGTTCACCCATATCTAAGCTGTATTTTTTTCTCAAAAACGAGAAAATGCTCGAATTTTCAAATGTAATTATGTTCTTCTCGCCTTCTCCTACGGAGTGAGCAATCTCGCATTTGTAACTGAGTATAAAGAACCGAATCGATAATATCAATGAAATAATCAATAGAGGAAGCCCCGTGGGAAAGAAATAACTGAATCCTTGGAACCGGAGAATCGCACCCCGTGGAGGATAGCGACCGCCTTCCAATCCGAATATATAATAATTCGCCACCCCCAAAACAAGAAACACCAATGCAACGAGGAGATCTTGCTTCAATACCCTTGAAATTTTAATTTTAGCACTCATGGAATATTGCCTCCGAGTTGTGAAGAAGACGAGGGTAAAGATTCTAAATATTCGAAGATATGAAAATATCTGGCCATATAATAGGGAAGAAGGAACGAAAGTCCGAAATCTTGTCGATAGGTTCTGTCGCCCCAATTTTCGTGGATGAGCCATGGATTTCTTTCAAAGATACAATCTTCGGAAGGGTATTGATCGGTAGTTTTAGGAGAGTTCAAGATGTCGGAATCCTTTGGCAATAAGATCGGTTCCAAATATCCATAAAATAATCTTCCAAATGTGGTATTTTTCATGAAATTTCTCCAAAATGTCACTCTCGGTCGACCCGATTGATCCTCCCGAATTGGAGTTATTGGTTCTCCGCGCTCCGGAACTTTTGTCCGATTATCCGCAGAAAGTACACCGAATCGCATCAATTGATCGCCAATATCTCTAATGATGAATGAATCATTTTTACCCATCATTCCGAGATAACATACATTGAAAAACGGGTTTCGGCTAATGTCCGTTTCTTTTTGAAAGAAATTCTCGACCAAATCCAGATATACCGCTTTCAAAAACGGATCCCGTTCGCAAAACGCCAACCCGAAAATAATATAATATTGCAAAGCAAGAGAATAATAATTTGTAAGATGATAGGCACCATTCCGAATCATCGGATAGATTAACGCAAGATAATCCCTTTCATACACAAAATGATAATATAAATCGCGGTAGCGGGTATTGTTCGGGTTCGCGAGTTGTGCCATCTTTAAGAGCGATAAGACCCAATAGCCGCTCGTTTCCGGACCGAACCGAAGCTGTTGTCCTGTCGTGCGTCCGTTTCCATCCGCCAACAGAAAATTGAGTTTAAGAAAATACTCCACGATCTGTTGTGTTAAAAGCGACACGAACTCGGCAACCTCTGATTCATGAGGACACACAAGTTCGGCAAGCATCGTTAGCCCAAAGATCATACCCGATTGGTGATCGATCGAAGGATACCCCAAATACCACCAATCGGAATACGCTCCGACGCCATGAAATACATCGGAAAAGTTCAAAACTTCTGGTGGGTAAAGGTGATTCACGGGGATTCCCGTATAATTTTTCGGAAGAACACTCCGTGCAAGAATTGCCGGAAATTGAGGGCCGATTCCGCCGTTTGGAACGGAATACAGAAGCCGAGTACCATTCAATAATCGAAATAATTGAACCCTTGCTTTTGATAATTCGGTAAAATTCCCCGTCCGTTTAGCCCATGCATACCTAAACGCCGACACTCCAAGAAAGTTTCCGGTGAAACCCCCGGCATCCCCCGCCGTCTCATAACGCAAGACCTGCGTGAAGTTCTCATTCCAATACACCGACAAAGGGTAATCGAAGGGCATATGATAAGTATCAAGATGATAATTGAAAATTTCGCTCCACTCTTCAAGAGAAGCCAGATCTGGATTGATGAATTCAGAATCATCGACCGTGCCCTCGGTAGTTTCGTTGACAAGATCATTGAAAATATAGAGAATCGACCCTACATATAAACTAATTAATATGAGGAAAGATAAGGTCATAGTCTTGATGAACTTTTTTCGTGTTAGGGATTTGGAATCCTTTTTTACGATTTTCATATTAAAAATAAAGTTGGTTCAAAGAAAAAGGATCTGAAATGAAAAAAAGACTTCACAGCGAATTGATCTGTTATAAATTTAATACCATCTCTTCATAAAGGAAATCGGAAACATTTGTCGAATCGATGCGCTCCTCCACTTCATGAAATCCGCGGTTTAAAAGATATCCAAGGACGTTCGCTAAATCCTCCGTTTCTATAAAGATTTCAGGATCCGGAACGATAAAAATCCCGATTCTGAAGATCAAATCCTCGTAAACGTTGTTCATTTTGGTCAAGCTAATCAATTTTTCGTTAACGGCATTTTTTGACAATTCAGATTCAATATACTCCATAATCTCTCCTTTTGTCTTGTTTGTACAAATTAAGCGATCTTTTTCCAGTTTCAAGCCTTGTATGATTAGGTAGAAAATTATTCGCTCCTTTTTCGAGAAGAAATTCGTTTTATCCTTATTAGCATTATGTACATCATCGATCCTCTTTTTTACATTTCGATTTACCGGAATTTCTGTGGAATCCATTTTTTCTTTCAATTGTTTTGAGATTTTCATAGACGATGCCCTCCATTCTGATGAATCAGATCGGTTCCTCCTTGAGTTCGGTTCGATCCGATGATAGTTTGTTGAACACAAATTTCTGCACGACTTTTCCTTCAATAAATTGCCGAATCCGATTCCATTCATCCTCGGTAAAGAAGAAAAATTGCTGCGGAAAATCTTGATTGCCACACGCATGCAAGGCCAGCCCTCGAACGTTCTCTCCGGATAAATCGGATAACACATTGTCAATGATCCATGGAATCTTGATTTTTCGGATGTCGATAAGCGCACAAATAAACGAAATCATGATTATCTTCTTCTGCGCTTCCGATGCGAGCGTGATAGTTTGCCCGGCCTCGTTAACAAATAACAATCTCCAATTTTCGTCGATCTTGAATCCTCTCCAATATTTGCCTTCCCAATCAATCTTCTTGAAGTATTCGGTCATCATTTTTGCCACATGTTCCGTCAACAAAACATCGAACCGTTTCTGCAATGTGGAATTGATTTCTTTGCAGAGCGAGACAAAATTGATTTTATTTTCGAAGTCTTTCTTCTCTTTGGCGAGCTCGGGATCCTTAATTTCTGCAATTAAGATCTCGATTGATTTTTGATTGTTTTCAATTTCGTTCTGCTTGATTTGAATATCTCTATTAAATCCTTCATTACTTTCCTCCAATTTCTCATTTTTCTTTCGCAATTCGCTGATCTTTTTGATTAAATCCTTCATATTGCCGCGGAATGTAGCCGGATTTATGATATTCAATTCGTTTTCGGTTTGCTTCTTAAGATTGAGCAGCTGTGCTATGTTAGCATTTAAATTCTCAATGTTTTTAACTTTATCTTCATGGTTCACTTCAAATTCTTCGTTCGTATTGGAAATGTGGTTAAATATTGCATTTTGGTCAATAATCAGACTCCGACGTTTCTGCTTGTCGATCATTTGTTCGATTTCAGGGGTTATCTCTCTTTCACAAATACATTTTTTAGTTTGGAGCATCTTTTCTAGGAGGTCATAGAAATTTTCAATATCGCAATAATTTGAGCGTTCCGGCTCCTTTTTCAATTTATTTTTGGCTTCATTCAAGAGTTCTTTGTAATGAGCCGATGTAAATATAGGCCCTAATGAGCGCGTAATGTAAATTGAATTTAGGATTTCATCCTTTTCCTTATTCCTTAATTGGATTTTCTTTTCGATTTCATTTTTTTCTTTTTGAAGTTTGTTGTATTGCTCAAACTCATCGTTTTTAAAATCTTTTGTCTGAAGTTCGAGATTGTCGATTTCTTTGTTGTTCTCTTCAATTAAATCTCGATTTTTTTGGATTTTGCTGTTTAACCCTTGGATTTCTTTTTCCAATTCTTTGTTTTTCGATTGTAACTCATTCAGTTCTTTGTTTTTGCCTTTCAATTTGGATTCTGTAATTGAACTGAAATCGGATCTAATCTTTTTATTGATATCATTTAATAATTTTGCCATATCATCAAATGCCTCGTATTCTGAAGCCAGTCTGACATGTTCTTGAATGAATTTTTCCGGATCCTCAATTATTTTTTTCCCAAGTATTTCTTTATCGGTGATAAACAATTTTTGCAGAACGTTTGGAATGAACTTTTCGAAAATTTTCATAAATTCTTTTTCTTCAAAATCTCTATTCATCCCATACGATTCTATCTTGATGAATTTTTGGTCATTTCCATAAATCATAATTTTTGTATCCTCGATGTCTCCAGTTACGCGTACGTTCCATGTGCGTATGATGGTATAGTTGTCAAATTTGTTCGGATCCGATTTATCGGTGATTTGAAAATCAAGAGCAATTTCCATCTCAAAAGTTTCGATGTTTTGTTCGAGTGCCTTTTTTATCGCCGCTCTTGCGACAAAATCTCTCATGAAATCGTTAGGATTAGTCCTTTTTGATAATTCTTGTGTAGATAGGAAGTTTTTTGGACCTAAAATTGCCATTTTTATCGCATTAAATATATTGGACTTTCCGCTTGTGTTCTCTCCGTGAAATATAATGATATTTTTATTATCTGTTTGATTTGCAGTGTTCCGGTCCTGAGGCCCACGAAATATAATTTCTTTGTCTTCAAACATCATCCAATTTTTCAATTTTAAGCGGGTAATAAAAAAATTTCGTTCAAGTTCTGTTTTTGTTCCGGGAAGTTCTCTTTTACTAAAATTTTCGCGCTTCAAAACTTTTTTTAAAATTCCAATTTGCTCATTTAAGATGTTTTCTGAAATTCTTTCGTAACTTTGGCTTTGATTATAAATCCCTTCCAAATAATCCCGTATCCGGTTAATTGCAATCTCATATTCTTTGCTGTCTTTTGTGAGATCTTCTTTTTCAAAAAGGTCTTTGATGAACGCGATGATTGCTTGCTCATGTTTGTTGGTTTCATCCGTATTTACCGCACAAAACAAATTGAGTAAATGGATAACGTTCTTTTTTCTAAATAGGGGCTGTTGTAGTGCCATATTTCTTCACTTCTTTCATGCTTTCTCTATCAGTGTTTATACTCTATGGTGTATGCTTTGTTCATTTAAAGTTTTGTCATTTATTTTTGCGGTGCTCGTGGAAATTATGATGTAGTTTTTGAGTTTTGCTTGAGAAATTGCAATCGATTTAACTCAATAGGGAACAAATTTTGTAGATTATTTGATTCGGAGAGATCTTCCGAATATTTTTGAACAACAAGATCGAATACAAAAACGGATTGCTTTCCCGGAAATGGTCTGAGCAGTCTCCCGATGCGTTGTATCATCTGCCGTTCGTTGGTGGTGGAAGAAACGATAATTCCCGCTTTCAAAGATGGAATGTCGATTCCTTGGTCCCAGCATCTCTTTGTAAGTACGATTTTAATTGCCCCCGTTTCGAACTCTTTAATAATTTTTTGGCGTTTTGTGTGAGTGGTTTCGGCATCATAGATTTCGAAGGTTTGGAAATATTTTTTAACAATCGGCGTGATTTGATTGCACTGCTCTTCATCTTCCAAAAACACCACCACATGGTCGGTGATGTTTCTATTGAGAAGTCTTCGGAACACGATTTCGAGTGCAAACGTTTTACTTTTGGCTTTTTTAATTATTAGAGCTCTACGGATAAGCAATTGTTGGATTTCTTTTTCATCCCGTTCTTCTTCCGGCTTGCTTTTTTCAATGCTGATCCTTTTTGTTAACCCCCAATAATTCTCTTGTTCTTCATCCGACAGTTCGCATAATTCGTACTCATATTCATATGGCACCAAATACCTCTCCGAGATTGCTTCTCTTAAGCCATAGCGAAAGATAACGCCATAGAAATAGCGGAAAATGAATTTATCGCCTTCTTCATCAAACTGCCGGTTTGGTGTTGCTGATAATCCGATTCGAAAGGGTGTTTTAATTTTCTCCAATAGAACATGCGTTTTTTCGGACCCGAATTGGTGTACCTCATCCGCAATCAGTAAATATGGCGTTTTGGGTGGAAAATAAGGATCTAAAAAAAGTTTATTGATGCTCTGTTGCGATACGAGCAAAATCGTAAAAGAAGAATATCCGTATTTCAAAAGTATAAGTGCATTGTGAAGGTTTTCTTCCGCTTTAGGGTATCCATAAACGCTATAGACATTTGTGAAGTATTCAGATAGGGTTTTTTCCCATTGCATGAGTAAAGGGGTTCCCGGAATCAATACCACTGCAATAAAATTTTTATGAGCCGAGGGATCTTTTGTGGTTTGGAGTTTAAGCCAAGCGCGGTAAAGAAATCCGATCAGAGTTTTGGTTTTGCCCGTTCCAGTTGCCATTTGTAGGATTCCCTTTCCATCCCTCTTTTCAAGGGCTTGGATTGCTTTGATTTGATAGTCTCTTAATGATAAAGAATGGATGGTGGGGATATTGTCGATGCATCTGATTCCACCTTTTTCGTAAACGTTTGGATCTAAAAGATTTTGATGAATTTCGGAGATCCAAATGGGAAGTCCTTGCAAGCCGCTCGAAGGCTCGTCAAGCCATTCTTCTTCCGGAATCGATAAATCTTCGATTAGATCATCTGAGTTGCATGTTGTTCCGTTCATTTTCTGCCTCTTTTTTACTTTTAATTGCTTTTATGATCGCTGCGGTTCGAGGCATCGCTGCGGTTCGAGGCATCGCTGCGGTTCGAGGCATCGCTGCGGTTCGAGGCA
>CAZUTM010000038.1:0-2473 GCA_964623665.1 uncultured archaeon | reverse complement strand
TCGCTGCGGTTCGTGAGAGTTTTTAAAATTACCATGCGAATTGCAATGGAAATCATCAGAATGCCAATCGCAATGAATGGATAGCCAATATATCCCGGCCAAAACAGATTTAACGAGAAGGGTATCTTTAAAGGATAGAATAAATAAATTCCGATTTCCGGCCATGGATGCATCGTGAGATCCGCCAGGAGATGGGTAAGCCCACCAAGAAAAAGAAACGAAAAGCGCTGTTGTTGGGTTAAATGTGAAGACTCAATTACATATGATATTGAAAGGGCCAAAACCAAAACGGCTAAGAAAGAATGAAAGAGTCCGATATAATTCCAATCCCATCCCAGCCATTTTACAAACAAGCTCACCGGTCGCTCGAAATCGACCATGATATTTCCGAGTAAATAGAGGATCCAAGATTCACGCCGTTTGGGATATACCAGCATTAAAATGGCGGTTCCGAAAGCGAGATGGGTAAAGAGATCCGGCATTTAAACAGCCTCCCCATACTTTTTTTGTGATCGTTTGGGCACGATTTGCAATTGCTTCAAATCGATCTCATAAACGCGAAAGAAGAGGATTAAGAATCCGAGGAAGCCCAAGCCCGAAAAACCGTATACAACTAATCGATCCGTGTTTGAATGAAGTTTCAGCTCGATTATTTCGATATACCCTTCCGATGCGAGATAACAAATCCCTCGAAATGAAATATAATTGCCGGGCCGTGCAAGATCTACAATATTTTGTATAATAGGGTCAGATGCATTCACTTTTAAAAAGATATTTGTTTTTACTTGAATAAAAGATTCGTTCGTAATCGGATCATGAATGTACGATACGAAATCCGAGCCCGAAGAGATCTTCTTTCCTTCGTAGGTGTCCGGCCTATCCCGCAAGTTTACTGCTTCGGTCGCTATATATTGTTGAGTACCGAACGGGATGGCATCATATTTCGTAAATTCGGGTTGTACGAATGAGAAAATAAGAATGAAAAGAGAAAAGATCAAAATACCTCGCAGAGATTTCGGGATTTTTGAGAGTCTCGGCATTTTCTGCATGGAAAAGCCCCCAAAATAATTTAAAATTTATGTAGATACCTTTTATTACAGGATTGCAGCGCCATTATGGGTTCCGTTTTATAGCAATGCGTATAGCACGCATTCTCTTGTATTCATTGGAACTGTTTTCGTAGCAAATCGTTCCGTGAATTCTTCTTTTCTTTGATGCCCTTTCTATTTTTATTTGATCCGGATCTCTTTGCTTCTTGGGGTATCGATTCAGTTGAAAATGGCCGGTTCGCTTGGAGAGAAGATGCATGAAAATGAGTTAAAACAATTGGAAGGCTGGCTGCTTGATATTTCCAATTGCGACAAAGGGATGATAATTTGGCTCAAGATGCGATCCGGCGCAACGATCAGATGTCTGCACCGCTATAGTCCCGCCTTTTATGCGTATCGAATGGAGAACACACGAACATCTATTTCCTCGAAGCAGAAACTTAATATCTCCGTAAAGAAAGCGAAAACCCAAGATCAAGAGCAAGAAATGATGAGATTGAAAGATGCTCTTTTGGAGAATGAATACATCGACCGGGTGGACATCGTTGAGAGATATGTGGATACTTCCGATGCGGAAAAGAAAAAAGTGTTTCGGATATACGTAAAGAATCCGATGCGATATTCGGAGGCCGTTGAATCGGTTGCGAAATTGGGGTTGTTTCGACTGTTCAACAGCGATATTCCGCTGGTTCAACTATTTATGTATGAAACCGATTTGTTTCCTCTTTGTTATTGTAGGTTCGAGGGGATTAAAGTGAAGGGAGAATCGCTTCCCTCTAAATCTATTGGTTATGAGTATGTAATCACTCGGGTTGAAAATTTGGATGACACGGAGAGCATTGCGTACGAATATCCGCCGCTTCGGGTGCTCTGGTTAAATGTGTACCCGCGAACCTCTTCGGTTCGGCCAACTAAAAGCGATCCGATAGGGAGAATCGAGTTGGAGCGGGATCCCTTTGGTGTTCCGTTTTCGTTTTCCGGAATCGCTACGCCAGATTGTATTGTCAGATCTTCGGAGAAGATTGAAAAGAATACCAACGAAAAGAATACCAACGAAAAGAATACCAACGAAAAGAATACCAACGAAAAGAATACCAACGAAAAGAATACCAACGAAAAGAATACCAACGAAAAGAATACCAACGAAAAGAATACCAACGAAAAGAATACCAACGAAAAGAATACCAACGAAAAGAATACCAACGAAAAGAATACCAACGAAAAGAATACCAACGAAAAGAATACCAACGAAAAGAATACCAACGAAAAGAATACCAACGAAAAGAATACCAACGAAAAGAATACCAACGAAAAGAATACCAACGAAAAGAATACCAACGAAAAGAATACCAACGAAAAGAATACCAACGAAAAGAATACCAACGAAAAGAATACCAACGAAAAGAATACCAACGAAAAGAATA
>CAZUTM010000037.1:28427-32835 GCA_964623665.1 uncultured archaeon | reverse complement strand
ATTTGGCTTTGAAATAGGGTTTGTCGGCATCTTCGTGGACGGCGGTCAGGTCTTTGTTGAGCACATAACCTTCTTGTTTCATGAGGTCCACTGCGTGGTAGAACGCAACAATCTTCCGGGCTTCGAGTTCTTCTTCCGAGATCTTTTCCAACGGGAATATTGCGGTGGCAAGTTCGGCTTTTTGACCACGTTGGGCTGCTTTTTGACCACGTTGGGCTGCTTTTTGACCGGATTTTTTCATTGTTTTCACTTCCTCCTTGATTATTCGCGTGCGGGGCGCGTCTGATCTAATATCCGTTCGGGAGTATTTAAAGTTCCCGTTATTATTTATTATTATGTATTCCGGGATTTTTTCGATCTTGTTTTTAACAAGGCATAATTCGTCCTGCCCCGAAAAAATAATACCCAACATCGAAAAAGGTCTCAATAATTAAGATTTCTCCTATTCATCTTCTATTAATTGTTCCAAACGTGTCTTCTATCTCCGTTCGTTAAAGATATCAAAAGCTCCCGAAAATGATGATGATAATGTACATCTAAAAAAAATTGATAGGGAAATGGGCATTCCCAAAGAATATTCACGTGGAATTCAGAACGTGGATAATTCGGTCCACCGGTTTTTCATTTGAAATTTAATTTTTAATGTTTATTCTGGGAATATTTGAGATCGATTAACCATGCCTTGTGATTGATTAGTTGCTCTTTATTATTTGTTGATATTTGCCCAAAATCCATGTCCCGAATACGGAAACAACGAGCGCGACGATGTACCAATACCAAAAAGCGACCAGTTGCCCAAAAATCAGAATTCCAATCGAAATCGTAAAAAAGTTGTCCAACGTTTGAACAATCGGCACGCATTTCGATGCCGGAATCTTTTGAAGCGCTATTTGAAAGAAATAAGTCGACACCGTATAGAATACAATTGAGATGCTTGCCATACCCAATGCCCATAAAAGATAGGGATTTGAAAAGAGCTGAGCAAGAAGCAGCGGAAAATCGGCCCATAGATCGTAGCCGGTTGCCTCGATAAAACTAAGACACGCTTGTAACGAGACCGTACCCAGCGAGATTAAAAGACTGACTCCCGCATTTAAAAGCATTACATATTTTTTTGAAAATAGTAATAAAATTCCAAGAATCGCAAGTAAAAGTATCCCGGCACCGATAAACGATTGAAAAACTGCAAAATCGGATAGCATTTTGGTGGGAGGGCTGATTTTGGAAAGGTAAAGAAATACCGGCATCGAAGCAAGTAATATAATCGCGAGAAGATCCCAAAGCCGGAGATGTTCCTTGAATATTTTAATAGCGGCGATCGGCAAAAGAATGAAGCCGAAATTGATTAAAGGTTCGACAATCGATACACCTGCTAACCAAATTGCAAAAAAATAAGGTAGACCACCCAAATTACCCATGATTAACCCGACCATCCATTTTCGATTTCGGAACATCGCAACCACGGATCGTTTAATGTTGTTCATTGAAATTTCTTCCATTGAAAGAACCGCAATTTTCTGTAAAATCGCCGATCCGGTAAACATCAAACTCGAAACAATGGCCAAACAAATCCCCACAAGAGATCGAATCACAAAGTCCACCATCACAATTAAAAGGGCTCTGATCAATAAATATATTTTAAACATCAAAAACGCGATGCGCTTTTCAAAGCGATAGAATTATAATCTCATGGAAACTTGCACATTTATCGACAACGAGAACAATTATTCAAGGAGGATGCTCATGCATCGAAATTTTAAGGTGCCAAAATTAACCCGGGTTATGGCTCATAAACAGCCCATTTATGGCTTGTGCGCATTAGATGATCATTCCTTGTTCGTTTCCGGTGCCAATGACAAACAGATCAAAGTCTGGCAAGGCACAGATACGATTTTTTCCCAAGGATTCGAATCCGAAATCCGCGCTATTTGCTCAAATTCTCGCTTCCTTCATACCGGCGTGGCACGGGCACCAATATCTGAAATGATGATTGCAATTTCATTGAAAACTCAAAAAACCCTTTTTTTTGAGTATGAATCGCGTTCCATACAATGGTCTTTTGAAACCGCCGGAGTCGTATGGTCTTCGATGTTCATCGGCCTCGATACCTTTCTTTGTGGAGATACGGCAGGATTCGTATATATTATCGATTGGAAAAAAAAATTGGTTAATAAAACCCAAGCACATATTGAATCAATCCGAACCTTGGCTTTTCACCCGGTTACACAAAATATCATACTCGGATCTCAAGATGGAGCAATTTCAACAATGGAGATACACACCAAAGCGGTTACTCACTCGAGAAAACTCCCGCAAGGAATCCTTCAATTGACTTACTCCCCAACGACTAAAACCATATACGGGAGCTTTGGAGAAGGGCAAATCATCGAATTAACAGAAGATTTGAGGGTGCTGTATCAATGGCAATCCCACTTCTCCAAAATTCGTGCGATGATCGCACACCCAACCCAAAATCTTTTAATAACCGGAGGCGATCAAGGAATCATCCGAATTTGGGCTTTAGAGCAAAAAGAAAACATCGAATCACTTAAACTCGGTAAATACGAGATTTGGAATCTCATTCTGCTCAACGATCACACACTGATTGCTTGCGACTATAGTGGAGACATCTTCATTATCGAATTTTAAACCTCCCTCTTCTTAGATTTGATCCGGTGCGAATCCTTGCTTCGATTGATGGAAGCGAACCCTCATTTAATCATACAAATAATCCTAAACAATTATATTCAAACAATCTCCGAAACAAGGATTTCAAATGAAAAAATTCACCGAATCTGCATCGCTAAACAAATGCTAAACAACAAATCGAACAAAGCGCAGAGGATTCGAAAAAGCGATGATGAATATTAATGCTAAGCCCATGTGCTTTATATTGCTTATTGATTAATATGAAGATAGAATTTTGCTGGAGAATCAGTATGGCGAAGAAAAAATCAACAAAAGCCGAAGCAGACGAAGAAGTTGCAAAAAGTGCCCCGGATGGCGAAGCAACAGAGGAAAATGTCGAGAATGGCGCTTCGGATGTGAATATTGATATGGATGAATTTTTGGGCGAAAATGCCGATTTACTAAATGAGGACTTGGAAGTTCTCGAAGATTTCGATGATGGGCTCGATCACGTATCCATTAAGGAACTCGATGAAGGAGAAGGCATAGTAGAGACCAAAATCAAGAAAGGCGCAAAAGGAAAGAAGACTACAACAACAGAGAAGGCGATTGAAGCGGCTAAAGAAGTTGCAAACTCCTTGGTTCAAGAAAATTTAAACATTCAGCCCTATGAATTAAATTATGCGATAAAAGATTTGCCCGGAGTCGGTGCAACTATCGCAAAGAAATTGGCGGAAGCGGGATTTGAAACTTTGAATTCAATTGCGATGACACCGCTTAATGTGTTGGTGGAACAAGGAGGTATCGGAGAGAAAACCGCCGAGAAGATCATAAAATCTGCGCGAGATGCTTTGAACATCGGATTTCGCACTGCTGAAGTGGTTTGGGAAAAGCGAAAGAATTTGGCCCGTATCACTACAGGATCGAAAGCTTTGGATAATATTTTAGGAGGCGGCGGAATTGAAACCGGCAGTGTAACAGAGCTGTACGGAACCTTCAAGTCTGGTAAAACACAATTATGCCATCAATTATGCGTAAATGTTCAAAAATCTAAAGCAGACGGAGGATTGGAAGGAGCCGCGTTATATATTGATTCTGAGGGCACGTTTCGACCCGAAAGGTTGATCCAAATGGCAGAAGCCGTGGGGTTAGATCCGAAAAAAGTACTGAAAAACGTGATCACGGCAAGAGCATATTCCTCCGACCATCAAGTTATGCTGATTCGCGATGCGGCAAGGATTATCCCTCAAAAAAATATTAAATTAATTGTCGTGGACTCGATTATTGCACATTTCAGATCTGAATATATTGGCCGTGGCACACTTTCGGAAAGACAACAACACTTGAATGTTCATCTGCACGATCTCCAAAGATTGGCTGAAGTCTATCCCGAACTCGCTGTCGTGGTTACCAACCAAGTACAAGCCAAACCGGACACATTTTTCGGAGATCCGAATAAAGCTGCGGGAGGAAATGTTATCGCACATGCTTCAACAGTTCGTGTCTATTTAAGAAAAGGAAAGGATGACCAAAGAGTTGCAAAAATCGTTGATGCACCGAACTTACCGGAAGAGGAAGCCATCTTTGTGGTCAAAGAGGGCGGTATTTTCGACGAAGAGTAACCTTCAATACAATACATCGCTTTTTTCGTTTCATTTGTTTTTTACCTCTTAAAATCTTGGTTCCACGCATCAATTATAAATGCTTTTACCTTATACGAATATACATTTATCAAATAATTGCCCTACAACAGTAAGAAAAATCGAAGATGGCCGATAAA
>CAZUTM010000037.1:13179-28327 GCA_964623665.1 uncultured archaeon | reverse complement strand
GGTCGAAGATGGCCGATAAAGGTCGAAGATGGCCGATAAAGGTCGAAGATGGCCGATAAAGGTCGAAGATGGCCGGCGAAAGTCGAGAATAGCTGAAAAAAGAAATCAAGATGTTCGTGTCGTTTATTTTGGGCACCAACGGGGTTGCCATTTCAAATGATAAGCACGATCTGCATATTCCTCAACCATACGGTGGGTGTTAAAATACGCACCCAATTTAATTGCATGCTTCATACGTTGAATCCAACCCTCTTTGCTGTTGTAAAAGAGCGGAATAATTTCTTTTTCGAGTTTTGAGTATAAATCGTTCATATCATACGAATCGGGGTATTCGGCGGCTTTTGGATCATTCGGTCCCGGCCCGATTGCCCAACCTGCCATCGGATCCTTTTGATAGCCTTCAATCCACCATCCATCCAAAATCGAAAAGTTCATCACACCATTCAACGTAGCCTTCATCCCGGAAGTTCCGGATGCTTCTAAATACCTTCTTGGGTTGTTTAACCATACATCGCATCCTGAAACCATTAATTGCGCAAGCCGCATATCATAGTTTGATAAAAACGCCATCCCGATATCGTAAGAATCCCATAAATAATCCGACATACTGTTGATCCGTTTCAATATCCCTTTTCCAACATTATCTTTTGGGTGCGATTTTCCAGCAAAGATAAATTGAACCTTGTTGGAACATATTTTTGCCAACCGTTCGATATCCTCAAAAATCAAAGCGGGTCGTTTATATTCAGTCATACGACGGGCAAACCCGATGGTAAGCTTCTTCTGTTCCAGTAATACCCATGAATGTGAGTTCTCATAATTGATTAAATCCCGCTTCGCTTCCATATGCGCATTCCAAATCTCGTTATCGCCGATTTCGTTCGCTTTTTGGAGAAGATTATAATTCATATCCCAATTCGGGAATTTTTTATCAAAAATTGTTTTCAAATGGGGATTAATCCAAAAGCGCAAGTGAATTCCGTTAGTAATCGCATCGATATCATGCCCCGGAAACATCTTCCGCGAAACTTCTCCATGCTTCTGCGCTACACCATTACAATACCGGGATCCGTTCAATGCAAGATAACTCATATTACACATCTCATGACCGGCTAACTCTTTAATATTCGAGGGAAGACGTTCACGAAAAACGTTCATCACTAAATCATACGGCCATTTATCATGCCCAGCAGGAACCGGCGTGTGTGTCGTGAAGATACAATGTTGCTTGACCTTCTCTAAATCATTATTATTCCGCTTCAACAACTCAAATACCAAAAACGCAGCATGACCCTCGTTCATGTGGTATGTTTCGATGTTTTCATACCCAAGCGCATCCAACATCTTTACTCCGCCGATACCCAAAATGAGCTCTTGAACAACGCGTTGAAAGGGCGTCGCATCATAGAGGATGTGTGTAAAGGATTGTTGCCATGGCTCGTTACCCTCGATTTCAGTATCAAGCAATAATATCGGAATTTCAAAGCCAGTCTTCCCCACCACATTGTATTGCCATGCACCCACCTTGAACACCTTGTCCTCAACCGGGAGTTCAATTATCGTGTCAAGTTTCTTAAATTGCTTGGAAAATTTCCATTGAATCGGATGTTCGACTTGGTACCCTTCGGGCGAAATAATTTGATAAAAATACCCTTTATCATAACACAACGTAATAGCAACTAATGGCACTTCCAGATCGGCAGCAGAGCGAAGTGTATCTCCCGCCAGAACTCCAAGACCTCCAGAATACGTAGGAATATCGGTCTCAAGGGCTATTTCCATCGAAAAATATGCAACTCTGCGCGATTTCGGTTGCACATCCACTCGGTCTGTATATATTTGCATCAATTTAACATGGCTTCAATGAAATAAAAAATTTTTGGCTCCATCTCGCCCTAACGCAATGTTTCTTATCAAAACGCATTGATTTCCGATTATCAAGTGCCCCATGATTGCAAGAAACGCTGATGGAAATTTTGATGCCCAAACTTTGTGGTTATCGATTAATAGACCTTCGTGAAAAAAAACATTCGTTGTAAAGACTTAAAAGCGGAATTCCAAATTGATCCACCCATTTCGAACATTTTCGTGAAAAGAATTGTGGGTAGCCAAGGGTGGTTGATTTCAAGAGAAAGAGAAAAAAGCAAGGGGATGGTTTTCAAAAAAGATCTTTAAAGATTTGCTTATGCTCCACCAACATGTTGCTTGATCAAATCGATTTCTGCAAGCAAGACCTTTTCGCCATTGATTTCCCGGGTTTCCGCGTTCAAGTCTTTGAAGAGCGTGCCTTTGCTTAATTTTGCGCCGCGATTGAACAGATCATGGGTTTTGTATAATTGCGCAATTTGTTGTGATTCATGAGCTCTGCCGGCTTCCGCTAAACTTCTGATGGTTTCCTGCATGATTGCATCCATGGACATTTCCACATCGCTGATTGCAGTGAAAATCGGTTGATCCGCAAGTGGAGTAACTATTTTCAAAATGCTTTTCATGTTCGCTCACTCCTACAATTCTCTCCCGTATGAGCTATTTAAATTCGTGCATATGAATGTTTATTTGAAATCTTCCGTTTAATCATGTAATACGACTCTTTTGGAAAGAAATATGCATACGGCAGTGTGCATACCTTAAGAGAATTATCCCAAGGTATTGAATCACACGTTGATTTGATTTTTGATCGGGTATGAACAAATAAAATAAAAAAATCACCTTCAAGGGTTCAACGGTTGTTTCAAAAAAAGAAAGGTTATTTTGCAGGCTTAATATAGCCGTAATAGCTTGAAATATACCCGACAATGGCCCATGCCCATGCAAAATAATAGAAAATACTAAACCGCCATCCCAGAATCGCAAGCATCGCTTGATCAACCAAAAAACTCAGCAAAATCGAAATCAAGGAAAAGGACATCAATGCGATAGAATAAATCGCCTTTTTATGGGCCTTTTCTTCGATTCTACCCGCTAAATGAATGCTCTTCAGCATCAAAGGAAAGTAAACCGTAGATCCATATACAAACACAAGGCCAAACACGATAAAGGAATATATGTGAACACCTTGTTGGTACATGATCAGTCCTATCAAGATTATTGCGACACCAAGCCCAATATACAATTTTTGGGTCTCTCTTGAGATCTTGTCGCTATCGAACAATTCTACTTTGAATTTAAACGAATAAATCATACCGACGACCATCATCAAAAGGGCTAACCGGGTATCCCACAATAATCCGAAAACATAAGACCCGAACAAAGAAAGATCTTGGGGAAAATCATCATTTACAAGTTTCAGATACTTTCCAATCAACGAAAAAGCGATACCGATAGTGTAGGAAAGAAATTGCAACATAAGAAGAGTCTTTAAGGAGGTTTTTTTCTTTAAATTTTGTTTTATAATAAATAACTCTATTAGTATTGCAATCGCAAGAATAATACTTTCGTATAACACTGGTGCAATAAGAAGCGAATTCATAACTCTTATTATGTCAGCGTATATTTATGTATTTGGTTAGACTTTGAAATGTATACATTTTTACATAGCTGTAGGAAACGACAAATTATAAATTTCCACACACAATTAATATAGTGATTGCATTGCGGCATCGTCAAAAATTTCTCATTTATTTCATCATTCTATTGACATTTGCACCTCCGATCCTTTCAATTCTCTCAATCAAATCGATTGAGGCCAATGGGTCGGGAGAAACGATTGAAATTAGGGTAGGCGTCTATATTAATCCGCCAAAAGCGATGAAAAACTACAAAAATGACTATATCGGCATTTTTCCGGATCTCATTAAAATCATTGCACAAAGAGAAAATTTTAAGATAATATGGGTCGAAGGCACGTGGCTCGAATGTTTAAATCGTCTATCCCTTGGACAGATTGATATAATGATTGATGTCGCTTATACAAGCACGCGGGCTGAACTTTATGATTTTAATTCCGAATCCGTTTTTACGAATTGGGGTGTCGTTTATCAAAAGAAAGGGACCGATAAAAAATTTAATTTCATCCAACTTAACAATTCTAAAGTAGCGGTTATGAAAAGCAGTGCGCATTATGATGAACCAGGCGGGATTTTGGGGATCGCCCAACAAAATAATCTATCAATTCAGTTTCTCGAATTCCAAAATTATGATGATGTTTTTGAAGCGATACGGAATGGCAGCGCTAAATACGGTGTGGTAAATCGGATTTTCGGGATATTGAAACAGAACGATTATTTGGTGGAGCCTTCTGGAATTTTTTTCAATCCAATTGAGTTAAAATTTGCCTTTCCGAAACTTTTGCCAATAAATCTTATTTTAATTCCTCGAATTGATAATAACCTCATTCTATTGAAATCGGATTCCGGGTCGGAATATTACAAAATTCTCGAGAAATACTTGCCGAACCCGGAAGCGCCAGTCATTCCATCTTGGGTGTTCTTTTCAATCATAGGGACTGCTTCAGCGGCGCTTTTACTTGTTTTCATGAATATTCAATTAAAAAGGCTCATTTCAAGGAAATCGGAAGAAATTATTGAGAAAGAGATCAAGATCAAAGAAAAACAGGCAGTGATTGATAAAAATGAATTGATACAGAAATTGGCCAAAGGAATTTCTCACGATTTCAACAACATTCTTACCATCCTCAACCTAAATTTCGAGGCATTAAAGTTAGAAAGAGAACAATTTTATAAAGAGCAAATAGAATTCAAGATAATCGAAAATTCGATTCTTGCGGCAAAAAATCTCACCCGGAAACTCAAAATCTTATCATCAAATGTGACATTACAGAAATCTAAGATTGATTTAATTCCAATCATTCGAAATTCTCTGGATCTTTCTATAGGCCGGTGCCCGTGCACTTATGAAATACAATCCGATTCGCCCCAAATCGAACTCATGGCCGATCCCGTACAGATGCATGAGGTGTTTTTCAATTTGGCATTAAATGCCGTACAAGCGATGCAGAATGGCGGTTCTATCCGCGTTGAAATAAAACATGAATTGGATGGAGGAAAACAATGGATTAAACTTTTCTTCAAAGATACTGGTTCGGGGATCGAAGAATCTCTCCTTCAAAAGATTTTCGAGCCGTATTTCACCACCAAAAAGGAAGGATCCGGGATTGGGTTAGCGCTAACACAAGCGATTATCAAATTACATGGAGGTACTATTCAATGCGAATCAAAATTGAATGTTGGAACCACCTTCATTATCAAACTTCCTTGCCAATAATTTGTTAGAAATTCTTTTCATTTATTTTTCAAAAAATTCTTGAAATTTTTGTCTATATGTATAAATGAGATCGATAATTATTCACATTACTCAAATTATTAGGAGAAACGACGAAGATGTCGTTTAAAAAACAATCAAACATTCTTAATTTACATCTCACATTTTCCCGAATTTTGGTTTTAATCGTTGTATTATCCGGATTTATGTATAATGGGTATCTTTTGAGTGAAAACAATACCCCCCAAAAATCTATTGAAAAAACTTCGACGATATCTCTAATTGGTAGTCCTTCAGATCAAACTCTTGCGTCTTTTCAGCCCATTTTAGGGACAAATGTTTCTCAATTTGACGTTCAAGAAAATGTAACAACTAAATTTATTAAAGAGACGATTCTACCTCTTTCTGAAAACATCACTCAGCGTTTACCCGATGGGTGGCAGTTCAATTTATTGCAATTGAATCTCTCTTCGGTGTATACCAATGTTGAATTCATAGAGAATCAGAATATAACGGGCTCAAAACCGGCTGAGTGGAGTAATGGCACTAATACGAATAATCTTACGACCTTTTGGAATCAAGCGCAATCGAGGGTAGAACTATCGAGTCGGATTGGGATTCCAACAAGTATTCCATTAAATCTGCATGCTTTTTGGACAGAAACCGGAAACAATAAGCCGACCGAAAGTCTAAACCCGATGGAAACTTCCAAGATTCGGAATTTTTCGGTGGAATATTCTTTCTCCGATGATTTTTCAAATCCGTCGGTGCAGTCCCTATACAAGGGCTTGGATGGGGACACATGTCCTTATGGGGGCACGAAAATATGGGCGACGGCGACCGCTGCTGTGTATCAAGGAACTTCACTCTCTTTATATATAAAGGCTGGCAGTGCAACGGCCAAAATTGGAAATCCATCTGTGGCATGGCAAAGAGCAGGGGTGGTATTTGACCGGCACCCCGATAAAGTTGAATTATATTTGAAATGGCAAAAGCAGAATCTCAATTTTGAGCTCCCGGACAATTATTTAATGATAGCCCGAATCGATGACAACTACATTGATGGACGTTATGACACCGCGGGAAACTTCTATTCCAATGCTTCATCCACCGCCCTCGTATGGGATAATTCTGCTGAAAGCGTTCCGAGTCATGGATGGATTAACCGAACGTGGAATATTACGAATTTCGTGAATTATTCGAGATTTGTCCATATTTTAGATTTCGGAATATGGCTTTCTACGATGGATCAGACCAACGATGAGGTTCTCACGTTATTTGCTGAAGCGGCAATTATTCTGACGTATACTGACCAATATTTTATCGGCAGAATGGGTTTTCACGTTGAATTAATAAGTTCCGATAATTCTTCAAACGCATTCTTACCCTTTGGATTATTCTACCAAGTTTCATCAACGCTCAATGCTACAAGGCGGTTTTTCACAGAATATGTCGGTGCTTTAAGCGATATTTATGCACAGATGCAAGGAGAAGGAAATTATAAAAGATATGTTTCAAAGGCCTTGGGTTCGAATGCGAAAACTGTGTTCAGCGGATCCAACATCTCCATTTCGTTTTATATCGTTTCAATGTATAATACCACGCAATCCAAGAATTTCTCTGTTTTTCTTGATGATATTTCTACATCGGTTCAATACGGGACAAGAAACATAACCGAAGCCGGGCTTCAGCATTGGAATACTTCGGAATGGGTGAATCTAACTAATCCAATATTTTACACGAACGAATCAAAATATATTCTTGCTTCAAACCTCTCCCTTCAGTTCCGTTTTGTAAACGTTTCGATGCAGAATTTTTCTCTTAGCTACACGGGCTCGGCTCGGTTCTCGCGAATAAGAACAAACTCCGCGTGGGCCTCATATAATGTCCCATCGTTCGCTTCCAATCTTTCGACTATCCCATGGTCGCTTTATTTTAATACCACGCCTTCGGTAAATGATTTCTCTTCTGATCCGGATGTAATCCTCTTGGATCTCCATCAGATTGAAATAATCGGGATCCCGGCCTTTGATAATAAAGGCAATGCATCCGATGATTGGAAGGTTCTCGATTTGTGGAGTCCGATACCTTTCGGCAGCACTGAAAGAGTAATTTTAACCTCAACAATCCAACGAAAATCCCCGATCCCCGGAATCGGTTTGGAACAATCTGTGTTCATAAACTTCTCATCACAATTATTGCAATACGGCGGCGGTCTGCTTAATGGAACTTATATATTCAACATCAGCGCGCCGAATTATTTATCGAACTGCGCGATGTTGGATAATGCTTATGCCCCTAAGGAAGTATTTTACCATGGAAATCCATCAACCATTGTCGTTAATATTTCAACGCTTGGCTATGGCATCTCGCAAGGGAATTTGAATCTCTCGATTATTGATCCCTTGCAAAACCCGAGTACGGGATTTCCGCGCTATATCACTGCCCATGCAGGTAATTATTCGGATACATGGAATATAATCGATACTCAGAATGGTTTGTATACTGTATTGGCTACATGGAACGACACTTCTCAAGTTCAAACTGGGAAAACCTATCGGTTCGGCTATCGGTATGATCCTTTCGATGTGTTTCGGCAAACTCAAACAAATATCATCTCGTTTCCTTCCGGCGCCATTGCGACCGGGACAAAAGGCACGTATGTTATTAATTATTCGACCCTGACCGGAGTGGAAATTCAAAATGCTACGGTAGTGGTGAAAAACAATGCCACCGGGAATCTTTGGGGCTTGGATTTCGGTTTGGGGCAATATTTAATTGATCCCATTCAATGGAATGGGGGGGTACATACAATAATGGTGCGCACTGAATTCGTTCCCGCGGGTACTTATATGCTGCGTTTTGATATCTCTAAATCTTATTTCGACACCAAGACCGTTTACCTGGCATTAACAATCACGAGCGGAAATATGAAAATCCAATTCAATGAAGGCGTGGTGAATAACTCCGGAGAACTGAGGCTCGATAATAACACCATTCCGTTCGTAAATGAAAGTTTTCGTTCATTCATCATCATCAATGCAACCACCATAGATGCTGTTCCGCAACCCATTCGCGATGGTATGATTTCCGGTCAATTCAATACAAGCGGATCGCCTTTTACTTTCAAAGGGTTCGAATTATTTTCGCTGACACAAGCGGAATCAGACAAAGGGAGATACATCATCTATTTGAATACTACAAATTGCCATGAAACGCTGAGCGGACAATATTTCCACAATCTATCCCTGTATTTCAGCTCTCCGGGATACGAGCCTAAAGGATTTCAAATTATCGCTCCGATTCGGCCCTTACCAAGCAGTTTGTCCGCGCAAATAGACGATTCCGTATTTGAAGGCGGGATTTTGAATGTAATTTCGACATATTCAAATATTATCAATGAACAAACTCCAATCCCAATAAGAAATGCTGATCTCATCTGGACCATAAAAAATCAGAGCGGTACTTTAAGACAAGGAATTCTTCAGCCGTATTTAGCGACTCATTATAAGAATTCAATAAATCTTTCGGCGGATTTCTATTTGGTGCCGGGCCTTTATGAGATTGAGATAAACGCATCTTGTCAAGATTTCCAACCCGGGTCATTAACGCGGAACTTCACCGTTCTGTCCAGAAAACAACCGATGATTCAAATCTCATTTCTTTCCGAGGTTCGGATAGGGCATTATTTATCCATGTATGTAAACTTCACCGACTCAAATAATCTTCCGATTCCGTTCGCATCCAGTATTTTAACAATTCGATTTGGTCAGAGAGAGAGCTTTTCGATGATAAAACAAACGGGCATAACCGGAACATTTTCACATTCGCTGTTTATTGATTTCCTCAATGCGGATTTAGTTCTTAACGCGACGGTCGACTATCAAGGAAACGAATCGATCTTTGGCGCAATCCGCTCGATTGAGACGCCGGTGCTAGGAAAATTTAACGGAAATATTTCGTTTATTGATCTCCCCGCAACGGCACGGCCCGGCTACTCACAAACAATTATAGGCCAGCTCGAAATCGAACGACGGACCAACTATGAAAACTATTTCTTGATTATCACCGGCATTTACGATGATAATGACAGCGGATCTGTTCAATACAGTTTCATCGATCGGGTATACTGCAACCAAACGGGAGGAATTGAATATCGGATTGATGCTATCGAAGATGCGAGAAAAAATCTTTCCATTACTCTTGAATTCGGCGGTTCCGCAACGGAAGAATATATTTTCGAGAAACGCTTCATTCAAATTCTTCCGAAATGGACGGTGAATTTCACGCTTGAAGATACTCCCGAGAAAATACGAATTGGGCAATCAATACTCTTTAAATTTACTTTCTCTTTCGTGGATAGTTATGCGACAGAAAAACTTTCCGGAATGGTGGTTTCATTCCATATATATAATAAGGAAGGTCAAAGTGTCTATATCACCGAGGGATATCTTAATTCAACCAATCAAATTACATTTTCTTACTCGATTCCAGAATTCATTGCCGACTCGATTCGCTTGAATATTTCTTTTTCGGGGAACAGCAAAATAAAGGAAAAATCCTCCGAATTCGAAATTCCGGTGTATCCTAAGGTAGGAACTTCGATAACGGTTCTACAAGATAAAATAATCCGTGGATTTGTAGGTTCCTTTTATTTTAGCGCGAAACTTCAAGATTCGGAAGGAAACATAATTCAAAACGCAAAGATGTATTTTATATTGAAAGATCAACAAGGTAAAGTTATTCAAAATCTCAGTGCGACCACAAATGAACAAGGAATTGCATCTTGTACCATGGAACTCAATGTAACGGGCCGTTATCGGCTTGAAGTACAATATAATGGTGAAACAATTTATGCATCCTCGTCAAATAGCGATTCCGGATATAATAACGTGGAAGTCATCAACTTTTTTACGATTATCGTTGAAAACATCTCTACGATCCTCTTAATGTCTGGACTCTTAATTGCTTCCATTTTAAGCATTCGAAGATTTTACGTTCTACCCAAACGACAAAAAAGGACAGAAGAACTAAAGAAGATCTTTCAAGATCTCACCGATGTTCAGAATGTGCAATATGTTATGGTCATACACAAGGAACGAGGACTTCCATTGTTCGCTTATTCATACAGCCAAATTCCGCTCGATGAGGTATTGATTTCAGGTTTCTTATCCGCAATTACCAGTTTTGGACAACAAATCGGAACTCATATCAAATCGGATGATAACAAACAAAAGAAAAAATCAAAGACAACGGAGGAACGCAAACCGGAAGAATTGTATTTGGATGACCTGTCATACCACCAATTCCGTATTTCTTTCTTTGAAGGCGAAAAAATCAGAACCGCACTTTTATTACTCAAACCCGCAACGTCAACTCTCCGAGAAAAAATCAAGCAATTCAATGCGGTGATCGAGCAAGATTACGCCAAAAATTTGGAAAATTGGAGCGGAGAGATGCTCGATACTCAAAAGGTGCTGGAAGTATTGGAATTTCATATAAAAGCGGATCTTCTCTATTATCACAACGTGAATGAAGATCGGGTTGATGAAATCAAGAAAATCTTCGGGAAAAAATCCATATATTCGGTCCTTCTCGAACAAGCAAGGGGTGAGTTCAAAAACCGCTTCAGAATTTTGGATCTAATGAATTTTATGGCTATATTTGGCTTTAAAGAGGTTGATGTGTTCAAAGCGATTTCCGATCTTCGCTCTTTGAATGTATTGCTCTCGATGAATCCGAAAACTCAGAATCTAATCGACAAATTCAAGCCATTCATTAAAAATCTTGATAATGAAGCAAAGACCGTTCTAAAATTCCTTTCTGATCAACCGCCCAACACTATGAAACTAATCAAAGAATCCAAAATCACCAACCTCGACAAGGCTTTTTACATCTTAAAAGTGAATGACTTGATTGATGATGAAAAGCGGTTGACCGAAACCGGATTCATCGTCCGAAAATTATTGCCGTTTGTATAAGCTACCGGCTATAGCCCTTTTTTTCTCAGTTTTTAATTTTAAGGCCAATGCTAACCGCTTGAGTATGTATCCAACTCGGGAATATATGCAATAAAGGAAATATTTATCGAATTTTGTATAATAAGTCGGCTCAAAATAGCAAGGGATCGTACAGCCTTCGCAATAGGGATGCTTACCCATCCACATTCGCTCATTTTTTATCGAATCCGATTTTAACGTTTTTTCAAGATCGCTGCCAATGAGCGGTATCAAACCGTAAGATTTGTGCATGCAAGGAACATAAATTCTGTTATCCGGAGAAATCACAACAACGGTCGAACCATTTGAACATCTCGGCTTTCTGATATCATTGCCGCCATCAAGCATAAATCGGAGATGGGCATGCGAAATAATAACATTCGGATGCCGCCACCATGAAAATAATTGCCGAATGAATGGGTCTTCTAAAGGAAAATTGTTAAAATAGGAAAATTCCGGGTTCAATTCTATCAAAACCCCCAATCTTCGGGCAAGCTGTATCAAATCCGGAAGATTATTTATGTTTCCGTTGGTCACGGTGGTTTTAATCATTACCAAATTACCCAATTTTCGCGCCAGAATCATGGATTCTATTGTTGATTGAAAACAATTAATGCCTCTCATCCTATCATGAATCTCGGCAGTTGGGCCATCCAAACTGAACGAAAGCGCAGACACCGCGCCGACCAATTGGTGAGCATATTTTGTATATAACGTACCATTGGTCGTCAATGAAGTGAATATACCCATTTTGCGTGCTACCTTCATTAGTTCGGGCAATCGATGGGACAGTAAAGGCTCTCCGCCGGTAAAATCAATAGATTTGACACCCATTCGTTTAAGTTGGTGAAGGAGAGAGATACGATCTTGAAAGGAAGATTCTCTGCATCGGTAGCCCGGATCCGACCAAATGGTACATGTTGAACAGCGGGAATTGCATCGCGTTGTTACATACCAATGACAATGAAAAATGCGCATTCTATCCAGCTTAAGCGATTCGTAAAAAAAAGGTTTCTCAATATTACACGGAAACAAAATTTCGGTGGACCCAATTTCCCATACTCTATGCAGAGTCTGGATATTCCGCGGGAATGCCCATTTCCCTTGGAAATTTGTTTTCAATGTTTTTTCAGCGTTTTTTTTATATGTGTGGGAAAGTCTGGAGAAAATCTTTTAATTTTTTGCACAAAAAATCATTGTACGTTGGAGTTTTTTTTTTTTTTCAAAGGGCAATCCTTTCGATGTCGATTACATTCCTCAACCGATATATTTTTACATACATCTCCGCCTTCAATCTTAATTGCTTTACCTTTTACCAACGCTTCGGCGACCTTTTTATGCCCCGAAGTCAACAATCGAAAAAGGGTTGGCTGAGAAATCCCCATCCGAGAAGCTGCGACCTCTTGGTCTAATCCTTCCAAATCTTTGAGTCGGATCGCTTCGAATTCATCAATATGAAGCGTTATCTCCTCTAAATCCGAAAGAGGAATTCCTTGAGGCTTGAAATAGGTGTATTCAGGATTTTCTTCAATGATCCGGCATCGCTTCGGTCTTACCATCGATTTCCCTTCTTCTTTCACAAATGCTTGTCGGGCTAAAAAGTTTGGTGCAAAAACGGCTGACATTCTTAATTAAACATAATAAAAATAGTGGAAAGAACGATAAAAATAATTTCAAAGGGAAAGCGATTCTCCTATCGAATATCCATCCACTGAACGGGATATGGATTAGGCTGTCCACGGAAACGTTGTTTGCAGTGTTTTTATATTTATAATTTAATTCGAATGAATTTGCTCAAGTATGTTGACACGGCGAAAAGTATTACGAAGAATATGATTGTTGTAAATCCATTAATCGAATTCATCGGAATGAGTAATAATAGCCACCCCAAGATGGTCCAATGGATGCAATAAATCGATGTTAAATTGGTGCTGACATAGCGGATTCCATTTTTTAATTTTCCTCGAATTCGAGGCACCAAGCGATTTAATGTTAAGATCCAAAGGATGACGAATCCCGAGTAGAGGATAACCGCCCCGGGGCCGCTATGATAATAATCATTAATATGTCTCTCAATATCGGTTGCGGTAATCATCAAACCCAACGTGAATAGACCCAATCCGATATAAAGAAATACTTTTCCCGCATCTATTCGTTGTTCATTTTTAAATGTCTTGTAATTTGTGCCGATCCAAGCACCTAAAATAGGATAACAGAGCCATGGAAACACGGGGAAGAAGGTATTCGCCGATAACCCCCAAAGCATGTTCAAAAATAAATCTACCGGATAGACATATGTGATGGTTCCCCATAATTCCGGTGCCAAAAAGGCAATAACGAAAAACAGCACTACGGGAAGCCATCGTCCATCAATGCGAAAGGTAAAAACCACAATGGAATAAGCGAGACCCGCGAGTATCAAAATATCCACTTGAAAGAGCAAATCCAGCATGAATATCCAATATATTCCCGTTTCATCGTATTCAGACAATATATCTCCGCCAATAGCGATGCCGATGAGCAACGGGATGACCCATCGGACCAAATTCAATAGTACTCCCGCTACAAAGATTTTAACGCCGCGTTGTGGTTTTAGCTGGTCCAGATCTTTGTTGTATGTCATCAGAAACCCCATCGAAAACATAAAAACGGGCGCGGCGGGTGGCCCGGCCATAATATCGAAAAACAATCCGAGGGGAGACTCGATAAATTCAAGTGTTGAATACATGAGCTGTACGTGGCTGAGAACCATAAAGAATATGGCGATAAATCTTGCCAGATCCAGAAAATCCAAGCGTGTTTGGTGGGCTTGGTATTGAATTTTCGATTCCGTTGCAGCATCGCTTTCTTTTTTCATAAAAATCCTTCGATGACCATGTGGTATTCACCTTTTACGATAGGGTATAATCCATAGTAGTACCAACAACAGTAGTCATTGGCGGTTTTTAAAAAATTCTGAACTAGCTCCACATCGTTCATTCCTTTGGATTGCTGAGAGAACGCGGTTCCTTGTGTCGTATTCGTATTCTTATTCTTCTCTATTGTCTGTTTCACTATCTTCAGAACATCCTGATCAGATTTATCATTCTGTAGTATGCTGGTGATGGCGTTTTCCATCAACTTGGGAGAATTTACGATGGTTTCCATTATGGTCTTATTTTCAGGGGTGTGCATTTTATTGATGAGATTTGCCATGAAATTATAGATTTTGAGTTCACGCGTTACCAATGCTTTATAAAATGGATTTGTGATGGATTTATTTTCGTTGTTTGCGGTGACGTCGTTGTTAATTGTTTTTATTCTTTCTTCTTTTTTTTTTTCAATTTCACCGTTCACTATTTCGCAAATATCGTTTATGGATTTTTTGGTGTCGGTGTTGACTTGGTGGCGCAGTGCGAGGTAAAATTCTATGAGGAAGATGCAATTTTCATCGGTGCAAATGATGGTGAGTCTGTCTCTGCAGAATTTGGAAAGCGCTTTGAGATTGTTTTCGATTTTACTATTGTAATCTGTGTCATTTTTATTTTTTTCTACCGGTTGACTTGTGTGGCTTTGTGTATTGTTGATGATTGCTTCGGAACACCACATTTTCGTGCAATAGATGAGTGTCCTGATATTCGTTCTTAAATTTTCGATATTCCTTGTATCTTGAAATGGAAAGATTGTTTTGAGGGTATTAATGGCGCTGTTATAGTCGTACAATTCGGATGTTTCTTCTTTGTTTTGATCGGAGTCTGCGGTTTGTGAGTCCGTCGAGTCTTCTGCCTTATTTTGTGAGAATTCATTCATGGCATCGACCAAGAAGGCCAAGATACTCACGATCATTTCGGCGTTCGGGATATTGTAGGAATTTCGTGTTTTTCCGGGGTCGTTTTTTATTTTTTCGAGGACGGTGTTTATTTTTTCGAGGACGGTGTTTATTTTTTCGA
>CAZUTM010000037.1:0-13079 GCA_964623665.1 uncultured archaeon | reverse complement strand
GTTTATTTTTTCGAGGACGGTGTTTATTTTTTCGAGGACGGTGTTTATTTTTTCGGGGTCATTTTTTATTTCGTTGTGGGGGTCATTTTTTATTTTTTCGCTCTTTCCTTCTTGTGGTTGCTGTTTTTCATTCAGGGATGTCAAGACGGATTCTATTGCACTTATGAATTCGATTGTGAACTCGATATATATTTCAACATAGTCTTTCTTTAAGCTAATTGTATCGAGTTTTGTAGTTGTTTTATTAAATTGTGGGATGTTGGCTGATATATTGGGACCCTTGTGTTGCATCTGTGCGATGATTCTTCGGCTTCTCGCGGATCCACGTGCAATTTGCAACCACGGCTGTTCCGGCAGTTTATTTTGTATTTGGTTGTCTTTTCCTTGTTCTTGGTGTTTTGTCATATTGTCATTAAGGAGGAGATGGATTTGGTTGCTCAATTCATCGATGAAATTATTCGTTTTCTCTGAAGTTTTTTGTTTGTTCTGTATATAATTTCTGATGGTCTGCTGTATTCTTTCTCTGCTGGTTTCAGTGTTTTTCAAGTTCTTGATCGGGTATTCCGATACGATGAGAAATGGCGTTCCCGTAATGAGTGAGGTACATATTCTGCATATATCGTGATGGAGGACGCGATCTGTGGCTTTAGTGATCATGAGTAAGTTGTACGGGTTTCCGTGCTTGGAGAACAACGAATAGAGGATGAAGAGATCATTTCTGAGATGCGTACTGAATTCATTTTCTTTATGGATGCTGAATGCAAAGAGGAAAAAATCGAGTTCCATGAGATTGGGAAAGGTATGCAAGTAATGATCGCTTTTTATCATGTAGAGATAATGATCCATTTCGTCTTGGTATTCGACAAACAGATCGGTGGTGGTCGCGTTGAGCTGAATTTCGTTCAATCCTCCGTATGCGGTGGCAATAGCATTTGTTTCGTATATTTTATACTCTTGCGTTGTGTGAGTAATGAGAGAACATATTTCATTGGTAGTTTCGGAATCTTGTGTCGTGGAGCATATAGGAAAATATGATATTTGTTCTATATTCCCCTTTATCTCCTTTTTTATTGCAAGTGGAGATGCAAATAGAAGTGTTTTCGGAGGATCGTCGAAAAATGCGGTGATCATGGCGTCGTATTCGTTGTGTTCGTAATATTGATTCGGGGTGTTTAACATGAATTGTGTATTTTTTTCATCTATGCGTTTGGATGTGATGATGGGATCCTCGAGTTGATGTGTTTTTATGTATGTTTGATTTACGAATGCGGTGATATTTTCAAATTCAGTCTGTAAATCCGAAGTGAATGTATTTAGGATGGTGTCTACGGATCTAATATCGTTGGCGCCTTTGGTTTTAAGGATATGGATGATAGTTGCGGTGATGTATTCTCTATTTGCTTTTTGTATGACTTTACCTGGGATGATCGTGGAGTATATGTCTTTGATTTGATTAGCTTCCTGTATAAGTGCCCATGCTTCGTCTTCGTATATGGTATTCATGATCTCGTTAAAATGTGCACGTTTTTTATATTGTGCGGCGGAATAGGCGAGGAGCGATGGGAGGGTGAGCAGAATTATTTTATTAATCCATCTTATAGAGGAAATCGAGAAGAACGCCTTTCTTGGGTTGTGACTAAGTTTGGCGTGTCGGAGGATGGTTCGGTGCGGGTCTTCTGGCGGTTTTGGATATTCTTTGATGTGAGGCAAAAACGTCGGCTTTCCCGCGAGGGTTCCAAATGTTTTTTTTAATTTTTTCATCAGAAAGAGCATCGGATCCGTATATTTAAGTTGGGTATTCTCATTTTCATTTGTATTGCTCATAAAAGGGCTCTCCTTATGTAGTTGTTTTCATGGTGTTGTTTTTTGTTTTGTTTTTTCATTTGTTCTTTCTTCCTTTTTCTTTCATTTGAAAGTTAATTGTTTTGTTTAACGGTATTTCTCTTTGCGGTAAACGGATATGTTTTGATTCGTGTTCCTGTCGCGTACCTAATGTATCTTTGCTGCGAGTGTTCGTGGTTGTGGTTGGATTTCGTGTGTGAAAGGGTGCGAAATGTTTTGATGACGGCGCTGGGTGTTTCAAATTCTGGGAATCCAAATGATTCTGTGGTGATATATGAGTGTGTGTGTGTCTGTGCGTTTAATGTAAAGATGGTGGTTTTGGTATGGGTTATGAGGATACCGATAGGTTCTTGAATCTCTGTATATGTCTTTAAAAGGGTGAGGATTTCGAGGTCGGCCTCGGAAGGTATGGATTGTCCATTGATGTGGTTGTGGATATAGCCGAGAATGGTATATGTTTTCGCAATTGCTTGTAGTGACTTGATACTGATTTTATTTTGGGTTCTCCATGAAAGTTGATTGGGGAGTAGGATAGTGTGTATTGTTATTGGTACGTGTGTAGTGTGTTTAATGTGTTTTGGCCGTACGAGGAATGCGACGAGTTCCTTTTTTAATCTGAAAGCATGTGAAAACACGGTGAGTGTGTGTTCTGCTGCTGGTGTTTTAAACACGATGTGTGGCAGAGGTCTGGGGATATTGATGAGAATTTTGTGTGTGTGTGCGAGGGTGATCCATTGCTGTATTGTAAGGATGGTGGAGATGTGTCTTAGATTTGTGAAGATACGTGTTGCATATGCGTACGGGTGTTGTCTGCGATTGGGATGTGGATTTATCGGGAAAAATGGCCAATAATAGAATTGATCGGAGTCAGCCAGTGCATATAACCGATCAATTGGAATGGTAAGAGAAACATACCAAGGGTTGTTCCATATATAGAGACCGTTTAGGTTTTGTGTCCATCTTTGATAATGGAGATATAACAATTGTGCCAGAACTATAAGATAGATTGGGGGTATGCAGATAGTGGCTGTGGCGGCGAGTTTAAAAACAAGTTCTGGAAATCTAAGGTGGTCTATAATTTGAAGGATCGAGGGTAGAGTAAAAATTGTAGGGTTGTGTGTGCGTGCGATGGTTTCCCAGTATCCTGGAATGGATATCTCCTTGTTTTGTATGCGAACTATCATTGATTCAAAGGTCGGCATGGGTGTGTTTTCATTTTGATGCTCACGATAAGCGGTGAGTACAAGCGATTGAACTGCTTCGATAAACATGTCAATTGAATTGGTGCTGACAAGGATGTTTAAGGCTGATTCGGTTCCCTCGGTGAGTTCTTTTATGAATTGCAAGCGCGTAATGGCGTTGTATTGCTTTATTTGTATGCCCACACTCACGATTCCTGCAATACAAATCCCAATACCCATTGCAGATGCATATCCTTTCTTTATGCGAGTTTGAAATTGTTTAATTTGCTCATGGGTCAGAATCGGCATCGTGCGCTTCGGGATGCGCAATTTTGGAATCTCTGAATTCTGTGGTTGAATCGGCTTTTTTTGAGTGTTTAAAAATTGTTGGTAAAGTTCTTGGCGAGTTATTTGATCCTTATCTTTGGTATCTTGCTTTGGATTTTTGACTCTATGGTGCTGGAATCCAGTTGGTTGTATATTCTTTGATCCCCGTTCAGTCATATCATGTTGCGGATCACCGGTCGATATAAGCTTAATTGCAGATGTTCGAATTATTTCCGGCTGAGGGAATCGATACGGTTGCATCGGCCTCAATTCGAGATTTGGTTCCAGAAAATCGATGGTATCGATTCTAAATGTTAATGTATATTCCGCTGCATATTGGAATTTATTGGTATTCGTAAATGTTTTCATTGCGTTGTCAAGCAATTGACAGATAGACACCGAATCAATATACACACTCCCACCAGTAGATCGCAAAACTAATTCTGATATCCGATTTTCTTCACTTTCCAATGTATCAATATACTCCCCATCAATGTATAAATTCATTGTTTGCTCAGCGAAATGAAAGGAATGGCAAATATGGGTCCATCGCTCCGTTTCGAGCTGCATAATGTATTGCCCATTCCATAATAGATCTGCATAACCAAATTGCGATGGTGTTATTGTCAATGTATCTTGATTCGCACTGATTTTTATTTCAGGTACTTGATCTGCAGGTAATCGAATCCAATATGAGATTGATAGAGTCGTTGTTTGTTCATTGTCCACAGTTCGTGAGATCTGCCCATTAAATAATAAAAAATGCGAATGTCCGTCAATAGAATGAATACGTTCAGCATATCCCTCCTCGACCTTCCATCGCGAATTAATTTTTCCTGGCCCAAAATAATTATATCTTGAATATGTGCCCCAATTATCACAAAAGATTTCTTCGTAATGAGGATTTTCAAATTCAAAGCATATCTCGTCTTCTGAATACAATGTAATAGGCAGTATTGCCGGAATTCCCGATTTTGTGATTGTGATTGGTCCTATTTTGGTTTCTGATGTAATAATTCTCAAATTATGAGATCCCAATAGATAATCTGAATGAATTATTATGGCGGAAATCACACAATCCAAAGGATATTTATAGAGAATTTGGGTTATTCGTTGTTGATCAGTATGGAGTGATACAAAAATGACCTTTGATGAATTTTGATTTGGCTTCCAATTTGTGTCAAAATTCATAAAATAGTCTCTTAAACTCATTTCACTTCAAACCTCCACTTTAAATAATTTTTGTTTGTCTATCACTCACGGTATAAAGGCATGGTGTTCCATGATTTAGCGATCCTTTTTTTTTTCTTAACTCTTTAATTATAATCATATAAGCGCACCAAATTATTCTATTATTTTTTTGATTTCATATCCAATATCCCATCAATTTAAAGCCCGTATAATGACTTCCAGAACTATTATTGAGGCGGATATAAAATTTACCGTTTTTCAACCTCAAAGCAGATATTTCTCCCCGTACGTAAGCGCCATTTATTCCAGTGGGTTCAAAATAATGTCTATCATAGGGACCGCTATCGGGATGATAATAAGTATAAAATGCAGTAAAACCTGAAGTATTAAATTGGCAATATATATGCAAATTGGCCGCTTTTATTTCCACAGGCATAGGTGGATTATTGGTAGATAAATTATTTGTTAAACCACTATAGGATCCTTCAATTAATTTAAAAGTTCGATCAATCAAATTTATCTCGATAACAAAATAACCACCGTTATTTGACAAAATATAAAAATCATATGAATTAAAATTCGATGGCGGCAACGAAATGTATTTCAAAGATTCTTGAGCTATTAAATGTGAAGAGATGATGCCTGCGTTTCGATTAATTGAATATCCCTGGGTCCATGAAAAATCGATTCCACTAACATATGCGCAGAACCGTGCTTGATCGTTGTAGATGCATATAGGTATAAATACATTAATCCCATTTACAACGTTCCGACATTGGTTCCCCTCGTATGCTTTCCGATGATTTATAAAAATTTTATTTGGTCCTCCGTTGCAATTAAATTCAATTCGAATATGATACCATATTTCTGATTTCCACGTTCCGATATTAATTACTGAAGATGGGCTAGTTGAGTATGTAATCAACCCTTCATTTATCCCATTGAATGTTAACATTATATGATCTATTTCGTTAAATCTTGTAGTAATGAACAAACCAGGTGAAACGGTTTGTTCTGCGAGATTAACCCAGAACTCAATAATTCCATTAGATTTTTGTTCCAAAAATACATAAAAACCTATTTCCCATTTATTATATAATTTTTGAAAACGGTATGGTTTATACATTCCTTTATATGAATCGACAATTTGCCCTTCTCCAAACCATCCTTGCGGAACAAACCCAACATTGTCATTTTCAAATGAATGAGATCCTAATATTATTATATCCTTTTTATCTCGAATCTGTTTTGTTTCGTTTTGAGTAATACCAAATTGTTGTATTGTATTATCGACGTATTGTTTGGTCGCTGCATCTTGATTATTAACCGGGTGTTTGACATTCTGAAGATTATTATTATTACAATCTATTATACCATTTGTTCCATCGGAAGTTTGGGCGTTTCCTATTTGGTTAGTATATACAGCGCCCGCCTCAAAATCATTGTCGACGATTATATTCCCTTCGACAATTAGGTTCCCATATTCCTCTGGCGGATTTGTATCTTTTATGGTGAGATTTCCTTGAAATTCAACGTCTCCATAACTTTCA
The DNA here is from genome assembly GCA_964623665.1 of uncultured archaeon. Classification (GTDB taxonomy): domain Archaea; phylum Asgardarchaeota; class Lokiarchaeia; order Sigyniarchaeales; family Promethearchaeaceae; genus CAZUTM01. Next base: position 6,988 of record CAZUTM010000037.1, on the reverse strand, counting down.
AGATAGGATCTATCCAATTTATCAGGTGTAATTGCGTTATCTTGAATTTTTGGGGTTCCGAGACTCGGGATTCGTTCTCCATCAAGCGTTCCGCTGGTGATGTCGTCTGCAGAATGCGAATGGTTTCCAATCGCACCTCCTACTTGAGAGTCTACATATTCTTTGGTCGCTGCATCTTGATTATTAACCGGGTGTTTGACATTCTGAAGATTATTATTATTACAATCTATTGCACCGTTGGGTGAGTAAAAAATGTTGGTGATAAATGAAGATGATTGAATCTGATTTTGAACCTTCAAATTCCCGAAATTTTGTGAGGGCTCGGAATCAATAATGTTTAAATTTCCTGTAAAGTGCTGATTACTTGTATTTTTAAGATATAGATCATCATGTATATGGTCGTTCATTGCAAATTCTTCAGCATTATGTTGTGCTGCGGATCTCATATTGTGGGCGGTTATTGATTTTACATGATTAGAATACTGAGATTGATCAATCTTAGAATTCATTATTAGATCAATGTATTCCACGACCGCTGGGTCAATTTTTTTCCTTAAATCATCTAAATTCATTTTTAATCACGATTATTTGAATATATTCAATTTATTTAAAATGGTTTTGATAGAATCTAATTTCTCCGGATTCGATAATAGTTCTGTATATTTAGCAATTTCTGTCTGCAAATATTGCTTTATTTGTTGCAAATCTTTATTTTGCTCCATGAGCAGATTTATTCTCGATTCTAATGTATCTGCAAGCCTCTGAGATTTGAGGCGAGCATCCGTTTCTTCTTTTAATTTTTGTAGAAGAAGTTTGACTTCTTGACTTTTAATTGCTTTGACATAGCCACCGAAAATAATTAGGAATGAAGATGAGCATAAGGCAATATAGAGTTGAAGGCTAAAACTATTCGCTGCGTTTAATGTGGTATATATTGAAACACATAAAACCAAATACAAATAAAATGATTCTTTAAATTGAGTGGTAAATTCTCTATTTGAATCTTCTTGTTTGTTGTTTCCTACATGAGCGATTTTTGGTTCCTCGCTGTTTAAATCGATATTCGTCATAATCTAAATTATCCTCTTGTATATTTTTCCGGTTTTTGTTTTAATAATATTTTTTTGCTCCATTTGATCATCCAATTCATCAACAACTTTCATTGCAAGATCAAGAACCGATTTTAAGATGGTTTCAACGGCACCAACTTTTGTATCAAGTTGTTTTGAATCGAGATGAGAAAATTTGTCGAATTTTGGTAATTCTTTGGTAATTGATAAAAAAGTGTTTTTTATCATTTCTGTAAAATTTGTTTCAGCGTTTTTGTTTTCGAAGCCTGCAATCTTGCTAATCAATTTTCCCGTATTAAGTTTTGGTTGATTTGGGTTAGCAACTGTATCTTCTGAATCTTGTTTAAATATATTTGAAATTTTTGGTGTATATAAATTATTATTTTTTTCATTTAATTCATTATTTTTAAGAATATTTTCTTCATTCTGAGAAATGTTTTTCAAAATCTGGTTATATATTTCATCAACATTACATTCTATTTCATCTGATTTAGATGATTCGCAATGATTTTGTTGTTCTGAATATTGTTTTTTGCCTTCCATTTTTAACTCTCCTTCTTCGTTTGTTGAATTTTAACAAGATCTTTAAGAATTGTAAAAAGATCCTTCATTTTTTGTTCTAATTTCTCCAATCGGTTTTGAACGGAATCATTCATTTCTTTTATTTTAAATGGTAATAGCGCAATTACACTTGATGTTAATAGCTGCATTTGGAACAATTCTGATAAATTTAGGTCTTCTTCTGATTTTATTTCAGAGATATTGTTTATTGTATTTATTAAATTTGCTGCTGAATTAAAACAATCATCAGAAATTTCATCTGTAGGATTACTCTGTGCATTATCACTCAATCATTATCACCTCATCTGGATTAATATTAAGCTGTTCGACTTCTTCTTTTGTGAAAATATCTCCCTCAATAATTTCAATTAATGAGTTCGAAATTACAATAGTGTTTGATGATAAAAGAACATGATATATAAATTCAAAACTATATTGAGAAAACGGGGCAATTAATATTGGAGGCAATAATAATGGTTTTTGTTTCCATGATTCAATTCTTGTTGGCCCATATATTTTATTATCATAGCGAAAAATGAAGTCTGTATAATAATAATTTATCCATTGGCCATTATTCAATATATTGGATTTTCCATCTGATTTTACCTTTATTGTTCTCCATTTTGGTCCATTTATATAATGATATAATCGACTATATGTCCCTGGTTCGATAGGAAATGGTTGTAAATTCTCATTAACATTTAAGAAGTTTAAACATAATGATATTTTATTATCCGTTTTTTTGAAGTATTTATGAGATAATTCATTATTGTAGAGCATTTTTTTCATTAATCAATTCCCTCCTTTATTAATTGTAAAAGATCGACAAGTTTATTCAAATCCTCTTTAGATAATGACTTTAAAGAATTTATAATAGAATCTCCATTTATGGATTCTTTCGTAATGAGATCTTTTTTCTTTTCCATTGACTCGACAACAAAATTCTTAGGATTCGTGTTTTCAGTATGAGCTTCGACATTCATCGTTTTCAATGCTTCATCGGAAATCGACTTTTCATCTTTCTTCTTCATTGTATATGCTTCGACATTCATCGTTTTCAATGCTTCATCGGAAATCGACTTTTCATCTTTCGATATGCGTTCATCGGCAATTTTCCTCAAATCTTCTACATTTTTATTTTCTTTATTTGCAATAATATCAAAATATGTTTTAATATCAATTTTCATGTAAAATCATTCTCCTAATTATTTGAAATCGTAAAATACACATTTAAAAATGAATTAAAGCGAAAATCATCATTTCTTATAGTCCACATTTCTATCTGATCTGATTCTTTTATAAACATTGATAAATCGACCTGCATTATTTCAGTTCGAGCAACAAATAATCCAATAAATTGTTTATTTTTGTAGAGAAAAATTGGTTGGCTATTTGTTCCAAACGAGTATATTTTATCAATAAAACATGCCCAATTTATTAATGGAGTTATTAATTCTGCTACATAGGGGATACTTTCTATGGTTTTATTAGCATCAATAAAATTTAACATTAGATTATAATGTTTAGGACTGATATAAAATGATTTTATTGTTAATTTTCTTTCTTCTTGTGTGAGTTTTTTGATTTCGGTGACGGTACTATAGATAATCGCGAAACCTTGAATATAACATGTCGATGAAGATTCGGGAGCAATTTTAATTTTGAAGTTATCATCAGTTTTAATAGAAAATTCATGAAATGAGTCTTTTTTGTATAATTTAATCTTATTACTATATTTAGAAATCTCCACAAACGTGTCATTGACATTCGATTTCAAATATAATTTAATTAAAGAAAATGTCGATATCGAAATATTCAACTCAGGTTCGTAATTACTTAAATAAATAATTTGATAATTCTGGGTCTGATAGTTATATTTCGATTTCTCAAAAATGATTGTTTTTTCATATCTCTCTATTTTATAAATTTCTAATTCAACTAAACCTAACTCGAATTCCATGGAAATTTCCGAATTTAGATCAACCAATAGATCCAGGTGTATCCTTATATCTGAATGGTTTGTTTTAAATATTTGACAATTATTTATGAATAATTTTGCTTCATACCATTGATTATCTGTAATATATAGAGATTTAATTAATAAAATCCCTTCACCTGTTTTTTCTCGAATATTGACTTTATTAAGACCATGAGATGTAATAATCTCTCTAATTATTTTGTAATCGATAATTTTCATTATAATTCCTCCATATACATTATTTGACATTCACAATCCATTGAATCACTACCGAATATATAATTTTCTTCAATTATTATCGAATGATCAACCTTTTTATGGATAAGCACTTTAGATCTTTCAGACTCACCAACCTCATTATATGCAACGATAAAATACATATAATCATAGTCTAAACCCGGTTGGTCTTGAAAAGTTCGATTATTTGGATTATTAGTTCCTAATAATATGTATAAACCTAATTGGGGATTATTATCTTTGTATGAAAGTATCGGCATTCTGTAAATTTCATATTTTTTAAGAGTTCCATCACCATTTGAAAGTGGCGCTTCCCACTCCAAATTTAAGGTATTATTTTCATAAAACCCAGTCAAATTGTGGGGCGGACTAGGCGGAATTGAAACGGTTATTTGTAAATCTTTGATATATAATGAAAGATTATTAAATTCAACGAAATCTGAATTATAAGAATCTTTTCGATAATAATATAAAATAAAATCATGATCTGTCTGATCTTGAAAATGGTACTTAATTTTTCTATTGTTTACTCCATATAAATCGATTTTAGTTACAATTCCTTTTGTGACAATTCTTTGTGTCCGGATATTTTGATTAAAACGCAAAAGTTGTACTCGGTTTTGATAATTCATGATTAGCTCACTCTTGTATTTAAAATTGAAAAAATATTTATCTTTTAAATGGTAATTTTGGTAAATTAATTTGTGGGATCTTTGGTGGTTGTATATTAGAAATAATTTTCCCTACAGATGTGTTTTTTACAGTAGTTTGAATTGCGTTGAGTGGATTTTGACCTGATTTAATCGACTGAGTTAAACTTGCTCCGAATTGTGCAGCATTAATAATAGGATTGCTTGCGATTAAGGTTTTTGCTGCGGTGTTGAATACAGGGTTTTTCATCACTGCATCCCCAACTGATATTAATTTTTTATTGCCAATATCAATCAAATTTTTTGCATCAGTGATTCCTTTATTCACGACATTCTTTGCATCAGTGATTCCTTTATTCACAAAATTTTTTATATCATCTCCAACCTTTAAAATAGGTCCAAATGCTGTATTTTTCAAAAAATCAAATATTTTATCTTTATTTTTATAAAGGTAAAATACTCCACCACCAACTGTTCCAACTAGTGCGATAACTCCAATTATTTTTGCTTTTATTATAAAACTCATCAAATATCACCAGTATATTATTTTCCTCTCTTTAATTTTAATTTTATTAGTCCTTGTTTTGCAGGAATATTTCCTTGATTTATTTGAGATTTATTTGGTTGAGTCGATTTCAGGAATGGAATCTTTGAAAAAATTATTTGAAAAAGATCCGGTTTCTTTTTTTTCAAATAAACCATCCCAATCGCACTAGCCAAAACAAAAGAAATTCCAGCAACTATTATTTGATTCTTTTTTTCAAATTTCATTAACATCCCTCTTATTGTGAAATTTTACTAAATTGATCGTAGGCAAGAACAGAGACAGTAAAGCGATATTTTATTTCATTTCCACGTCGACCTTTTACAGAAATTTTTACATCTCTGGCATTAATTCCATAATTTTCGTCGAAAATAAGTTCATATGGAAAAGATCGCGGTAATAATCGATGGATAATAATACCTGCCGGTATAGAACCTTTATATCTCAAATTAGAATAAGTCAGAGTTCGGAGGGTTACATAATCTTCAATTAACGCAATTTGGCCTCCAATGGTGATTACCAATTCACCAAAATCATCAGTTTCCAATAGAGGTACCCAATTTTGATTTGCATATTTTTCAATCAAAACTGCAATATATTGGATGATCTTCTTGTCATTTCTGATAGGGATTTCTTTTTCACCTTGATCAGTTAACTCCGTAGGTTCGAAAATCCTTTGTGTTGTCGTTGCTGTAAAATCGTTCCTTACAGCATCCTCAAGTTCTTCTACTTCCGCTTTTACAATATATAGAAAATCACCCCTTTGCATCATGCCTGTTGGATTACGATTCCCTAAAGATTCTTGAGAGGAAGTAAATATTTCAATCGTCAATTTATCTTCCGGTTCAATTCTAATATTTTGATATAGGACGCGATCTGGTACATTCCAAAATTCTTCGTTGGCCCGCGATAACAAATCCATTAAAAATGGACCAAAATACATGTTATTTGACAATTTCGGGCCACTTAAAGATAACGATGAGGAATCTGTAATAATATTTATTCTCTGAAATTCAATCCACACTCCCAGCGTTCGCGCAAGATTGTGAAGAAGGTGTTTGCCATAAGTATCAATCCTCTGATGTGTGACTATGAAAAAAGAAAAAAAAAGGTAGCGGAGGTTTTAGATGTTTGCGGCACGCGATATAATTTCGCAATAAATTCCAATCGGCATGATCACAGCGTTGATTGTCGCTGGCGCCGTTAAAGCGGGGTCTCGGATGAAAATGTCGAAACGATCATTTGGTTTCAACACCAAAAATTCGTTCGGGAACAAATATACAAAAGGCGGGAACAACGTCAATCAAGATTAGATTTAAGTTTGGATTTGTTTCGACGTTAGCATATGAAACAATTGGATTTGATATAAAGAATAATCGTTTTATTTCATATTTCCTCGAATCGATTTTAAGTACTGCAGGTTGATCTACTTCACTTGGTACCGATCCTAGATTAACAATTTTTGTCATATTAACCACATTTTATTCAATTTTCATGTTAGATTAAAAGAACAAATAAAATATACATCGAAAGTAAAATGATAGAAAATATTAGAATCCTAATAAAAATCCTTAAAGGTAAATCATCGAATAACGATTTTAAATGTTCAAATAGTAAATCTAACACACTTGTAATAATTTTTTTCTCTTTTTAAATCTTTTTTTTTTTACAGATAGATAAAAAATTTAAACGACATATATGACAATATTCAATCAAAAATGCTTTTTTTCGCAAGTATCAACTTTGTTAAATAGATAGTACGGCCTAAAAAACCGATTCAAATGAGCATGTAATTGATTCCGAACCAAACGTAAAAGATAGCCCCTCGCGGATAATACAGAGCCGTATTCTCGCTCCACACGACGCCTTAAATGCCGAACCTTCGGATCGAAAGGAATATAGCGGGGGTTCCGAACACGTTTCCTCCGCTCCGCACCATCTCGCGAAG
>CAZUTM010000036.1:0-33837 GCA_964623665.1 uncultured archaeon | reverse complement strand
CCCATAGATCGCTCAGACGATTCTGCTGAAAAAAATGAAGCCAGTGACGAAGCCGACGCAGATGTGAATGTAGAGATGAGTTCAGATACGAGTTCAGAAATGCGTGGGGAAAATGAACTCGAAGATGAGGTTGAAGAGATTGCGGAGGCCGGTATTGCGACACAAGACACAATAAAAACAAAAAAAGATTATGGAAATATTGATGAAGAATCTGTAAAGAAAAACAAAATTGAAGCTGCATTGTTTGTCGCTGCAAGACCGATATCTATTGAAGAGATTATGGCAAAAACCGATTTAAAGAAAAAAGAAATCGAAACAAATCTCTTCAAACTTGCAAAAGAATATCAAGCTAGGATAACCGCATTAGAAATTGTGAGAATTGGAGACGACAAATTTTCCTTGCAAATTAAACCGCAATATACGGAAGATGTTAAAAAGTTTGCATCCGGAGGGTTATTGAAAGAAGCAGTTATGAGAACGTTAACAATTATCGCTGCAAAGCAGCCGATTCCCAAAGCTCAAGTTGTAAAATTAAGAGGTGCGGGTGCATACGACCACATCAAAGAATTATTGCAAAATGAACTGATTACTGAAGAAAAAAAGGGTAGATCTTCCGAATTGAGAACAACGGACAGATTTTCGGATATGTTCGGTCTTCCTCGTGACATTACGGAAATGAAACGCGTTTTAGCAAAAAGCTTGGGAATTAAGAGCGACAAGGCTGAAGGGCAGTAAACAACAACAAAAGGGAATAATGAAAAAAAATATTAAAGGTTTATTGGAACAATATATTTTACAATCGCTTGATTCCGAATTTTAATCTTTCTTTTCCGGTTCGGAAGCCGGTTCTTTTTTCTCCTCTCCCGCGGGCTTATCTTTGCCTTCATCTTCCTCTTCTTCATCTAAATCTAAATCTTCATTTTTCATGTTCTCTTCAGCCTTTGCAGATTCCTCCTCTTTATTCACGGTCTCTTCTGATTCATCTTGAATAGTCCCTGTCATTAGGATTTCAATTATTTTATTGATTCTTGGAACCATCAAAGCCGGTTCGGGAAGATCCCCTTCAGCAAGCAAACAATTTTCAAAGAGCTGGTTAACGATTGGTCGGATCCGCCCATCTTTCGGATTCTTTTCATATAAATCTGCTAAAATCTTCACTACCGGATGCTCAACATTGAATTCCAAAATCTTCCGCGGAATCTCAAAAGATTGCCCTAATTTTTGCATCGACCAATAACGCATCGCACGTTGCATCGTTGAAGACATTCCCACTGAGGGACTGGCTAACCTACAGATGTTATCATATAATTTCTTGGATCCCTTGACTTCCATCACTTTATCGCCTAAGATTTTCTTAGCGCCTTTTATAAAATTATTGATAGATGCAGGAAATTCGGGTTCTTTTTTCTCTTCTTCGCCTTTCTTTTCCTCTTTCTTTTCATCTTTTTTCTCGTCTTTCTTCTCTTCCTCTTCACTTATATCCACTGGCTTGAATTTATAGGAGACATCCTTTTCTTCGGCTGACTCACTCGCTTTTTCTTTTCGAGTGTAGTCAAGGATATTCATCATCAAGAAATTGTCGATGGGTTCAGAGAATAAGATCACTTCGAGATCCTTTGATTTGTATGGGGCCAAATGCGGTGAGAATTTCATCGCTTGATAATTGTCACCAACTAAATAGTAAATATCTTGTTGATCCGGTTTTTTATTTTTAATATATTGTTCCAAACCGATGAATTTATCATTGCTCTTGGTAGTTCTGAATCGCAATAGCTTCATCAATTGATCTTTATTCTTTCTATCACTAAGAATTCCTTCTTTTATAAAAATCCCGAATTCATTCCAGAACTTCTCATACTTTTCAGGCTCCTTTTCTGCTAACTCTTCGAGTCGTTTCATAATTCGGGTGACCACGAGCTCGGACATCTTCCGGATTAAACGATTGCTTTGGATAGTCTCCCGACTGATATTAAGCGGAATATCTTCGGATTCAAGAACACCTTTAATAAACCGGAGCCATTGCGGTATGATTTCCTTGCAGTGCTGCATGATCATAACATTCTTGCAATATAATGTTAATCCATAATCCGCCTCTTGTTCAAACATATCCCGCGATTGGGATCCAGGAACAAACAAAATAGAATTAAATTGAACCGTTCCATCAACCGGATAATTAATTACGTCGAGATAATCATCATAGCGCTTCGAAATGGAATGATAGAACTCCTTGTAATCTTCGGGTTTGATTTCTCCTTTCTTTTTCCAGATCGGTTCTATTTGATTTACCGGTTTTGGTTTCTCTGGCTTCTTTTCTTCCCCTTCTTTCTTTTCTTCCCCTTCTTTCTTTTCTTCCCCTTGTTTCTGAGGTTTTTCTTCGATGACGTAGATGGGATAAGGGACATAATTTGAATATTTCTTGATGATCTTCTCAATTTCATATTGATTCAAGAAATCGGTGTCAAGATCTGACTTTAAATAGATAACAATATCAGTTCCTCGGGTTCCTTTTTCGGTTGGTTTAACGGTAAACTCCCCTGAACCATCAGAAGACCAGACATAGGGGGATTCGTTTTTTAAATACGAACTTGAAAATACTTCGACCCTTTCGGCGACCATAAACACGGAATAGAAGCCTACTCCAAATTGTCCGATGAGATCGAGATTTACTTTTTTATCACCTTCTTGTCCATTTTTCAAGGCTTTAATAAATTGTTCAGTTCCACTTCCAGCTATTGTTCCGAGGTTTTTGATCAGTTCTTCTTTAGTCATCCCAATTCCGGTATCGGAAACGGTAATGGTTTTGGTTTCTTTATTGAAGTAAATTTCTATTTTCTTCTCCAAATCATAATCTTTAATGTCTTTATTTTGGAGAGAAATATAATGGATCTTTTCGAGAGCATCAACAGAGTTGCTGACGAGTTCTCGGAGAAAGATTTCGGAGTTTTGGTAGAGCGATTTACTCAAAATATCGAGTAATTTTTTGATCTCCGCTTTAAATTCGTATTTTCCTTCTTCACTCATTTTTTTCACCTATAATGATGTGGATTTGTACTTCCTACTTTAAATCACGAGCAGAAAATTTTAAAACTTTGCAAATTAGGAAAAAAACAAATGCAATGAAAAAATCGAAATTATATAAGATTTTTAATAATGGATTCATATCTGCGATACCGGGGTACCGCCGCGATGAATTGTTTCAAGAAATCCTCTTTTTTATCCTCGTTTAGGGAAGATTTCGCAATATATTCTTTTACCTCTTTCACACGCTCATCAAGTGAAATATTTGGAATCTTGGATACCATTATATCAACGTATGTGAGAATTATCCCTTCTAAACCGAGAGGATAATATTCTTGGGATTCCGGATGTTTTTCCACAAGATGACCGTGTTTCGTTCTTTCCGCTACGTTCTGCGGGATTCCCTCTTTGTTAACCAATATGTACACGGTGTGAAGTTCATGTTTATCTGCTTGGATTGCATACCCGATATTGTGTACATACCCCAAGAACCCCAAGAGCTCGGGATCGAGTGCATCCTTAAATTCTGGATTTTTTTGGATTATGTTATTTGCAAGGTCGTAACAACGATCGGCGCAGTTTTTTGCATGCTCAATGAGCGATAAATCGCTTGCAAGCAAACTTTGATTACAATCTTTAAGGTATTTTTCGACCAGCTCTTTTCCAAACGCTCGATTATATTTCTTTGTTTGATTCTTTTCCGACATTTTCTTCTTTTTCTCCTTGATGGCTGATGGAATTATAGGATCTCCCAATTTTCCTTCTTTACGCATTTGAGTTAAGATTTCCCTCAGTTTGAATTTTTGAATTTTTCCTCGACCGCTTAATGGCAATGGAATGTCAAAACGGACAAACCGAGGAACTGCAAAATCGTTGATTTGGCCGTAGCAAAAGTCAACAAGCGCTTGCTCTCTATACCCAGACTTCACTTGGGCGACACAACCCACCACTTCTCCATATTCGGGATCGGGAATACCGACAACCGCACATTCTAAAATATTCGGATTGGTGAGCAAATAATCCTCAATCATTTTCGGATACACGTTTGCTCCACCGTAGATAATCATATCTTTCTTTCTTCCAACGATCCGGTAATAGCCTTCCGAATCAACGGTTGCAAGGTCTCCGGTATGGAGGAATCCTTCGGAATCGATGGCCAATGCTGTCATTTCGGGCGATCTGTAATATCCTTTCATAACCGCCCATCCACGACAGCATAATTCACCGGTATGCCCGATTGGAACTTCATGATTATCATCATCAACAATTTTAACTTCTAAGCCTTCAAATGCCCGGCCAACCGTTTCTACACGCTTTTCAAACGGATCTTCAGGTGTGGTAGAGGTGATCAAAGGAGATGCTTCGGTTTGGCCATACGAGTTCACAATGTCCGGCATCTTTAGCACATTAATAATATCTTCCATTACTTCCTTAGGGCACGGCGCTCCCGCGGTTACTCCCGTTCTAAGAGTAGTGATATTATATTTATTGGGATTTTCTCTGATTTCCCGAATATATCTGATGAAATGGGTTGGCGTGCCGTGGAGGATCGTTCCGCCTTCTCTTTGAACGGTTTCCATGGCAATTTTCGGATCTTGATCAAGAAGAGGAACTAATTTTGAAGCGGTTAAGGCGGCAATCGTGATACCCAATTCACACCCGAAACAATGTGAAAAGGGAACGGGCACAATATAGATATCATTTTCATCCGCTTTTAAGATTTCGGCTAATTTCATCATATTTTTGATAATATTATTATGTGTTAACATGGCACCTTTTGGGTTTCCCGTAGTTCCGCTTGTATAGAGTATAAATGTAGTATCATCCGGATTTTGCGATTTGACAATTTGTTTCAATATTTGTTTGTCTTCCTCTGTAGCTTTTGCTTCGATCATTTTCCAAAAGTCGAAAATATGATTGTTTCGATTTACGATTGAAGGTTTTTCGTTAAAAAGAACAATCTGAATAGGTTCTAATTTCATCGATTCAAGCATCGGAATAAAATCTTCGGTACATAACACAAATCGGGCTCCCGAATGACTTAAAATATATTCAGCTTCTGCTTTTTTGTACCAATGATCCAATGGAACGATGATTGCACCCGCTTTAACCAACGCAAACCATGATACAATCCATTGATAGTTATTCTTCGACCAAATACACGCCCTATCGCCTTTTCGCATTCCTAAATTCAGTAATCCAATTGCGACCTTGTCAATATCCTCTTGAAGGTTTTTCCATGTTTTTCGATATGCACCTGCGACTATCGCCTCTTTATTTGGATAAGATTGCGCTACAATATCAACAATCTCTCCAACGGTAATTCCAACCTTGATTCCTAATGGAAATTTCACTTTTCGAGCCATAATCTACATGGTATAAACGATTTGAAAGCAAAAAATATTTGCATTACTTGAATTTGCCCATATATTTCCCCCAGATTTGCCCAAAACAATCCCATATTTCGTTCAACAATTGTTATCGGCAAGGAAATAACTAAAAAATTTTTAGAAAAATGAAGAATGATCAAAAATCAATACAAAGATGATCAAGAATCAAAATCAAGACGATCAAAAATCAATACAAAGACGATCAAGAATCAAAATCAAGACGAGCAAAAATCAATACAAAGACGAGCAAAGATCAATAATCTTATAGGAACAATAAATTCCACAAGCCATTCTTGAACAGCAAGAAAATGAGCCGAAAAGCCAAAAAATCAAAGAAAGGACGCAATATTAAGGAAACTAAAAGGATCTAGAAAGAGAAGAAAATAGTGGAGGAGGTGAGATTCGGACTCACGACCTCTGCCTTTCTAAAGCTCGGAAAACCCGAACAATATCAGGGCAGCGCACTAACCAGGCTATGCAACTCCTCCGGTTTATGCTTGATTACTTTCACGTTTGCTAAGTAATCTATACTATTCAAAGTAAATTGATTATTTTAAACCTTTCTTTTCCCCCGCAGTTCGCTCGGAAAGAAGCAAATACAAAAGTTAAGAAAAAATAGAAGAAATTGAGGCGACTGCTCAAGATCTATGCTCGAATTTTCTAATCAAATAGGAGATCAACACGGCACCCAAAATCGAAACTATTATGTGCGAAATGAGAAAGCCTTGGAGCGGAGTCCCCATCATTATGTCCTCAAAAATCGCGGGAACAAAGATCCAATTGTTCGGGTGTATTTTCTTCCACCACAACGGAAAATCGTTGAAGAATCGAGGATTTTGGCAGATTTTAATTGAGAACGTTTCGAATCCGTTCTCTTTTATCCGGACGAGCTCTTGAAGTCTCTCAATGCCCTCGGTGAGATTTCTTCCTAAAAAGTTCCGTATTGGTGCAAGTACGACTTCTTTAACCCCGAAGGATTTGGCAATCTTGTAATGTTCAATGCTCTGATTGTATATAATCGGATTTTCAATTACATCGGTATCGTTTGCTCCGGTGGGGTCGTTCCACCAGCCGATCCACGGTTGAAAGTTCAAGCCGTGTGCATAAATTCCTTGTTTCATCTGCATAACATAACGATATGAAGAAGTGGAAATGGAAGCACTGCCAGTGTGGTAAGTCATATACCCAAACATATTTAAATTTAAGGGATAATCAACCGTGCGTTGGACTATTTGAAGATCGTTATCTCCATCAAGAACGTCGTACATGATTTGTTCCATGGAAATTCCGTTGATTTCTTTTCCCGGGAATCGGGCCCGAAATTCGGCAAATTTCGCATTAAAACTTTTTCTCCCCAGTTCGTACGCTTCGCGACTTTTCGGGAACGATGCATTCGTATAGTTCGGGCCTTCAATATCAAGTGTTATTCCGCGAAAGTTCGTGAAATTATACTCATCGACCCAATCCATAATTGCGTCAATCGTTTTGTTTACGAATTCGGTATAATAATAGGTCACAAAATCATAGGCCCAAATCCATTCTTTACTACTTTCATTGTACCATGGAAACACAACAGATGTATCAATCATGAAATGAATTCCGTAATTAGCCAAATAAATCAACGTTTGGGCAAATTCATTTCTGATGTTCGTGTCTTCCAAATACCGCCAATTCAGTCCAAATATAAAGGTAGAATTAAGTCGTTGATACAATAATAATTCTTGTTGAACCAGTGAATTATTATATGCGTTTAGGTTGAAACCGGCGGAGGGAATACCCCAAAATGACACTGAAAATTCCGTCTGTTTTGGATCCTTAACCTCATAAGTCTGTGAAAAGCCAAAATAACTCCAAGTAATTAACGGAACCCACAACACAAAAATCAATAGTGCAACTTTTTCATAAATCCTAAACTGAACTTTAAACAATTCCATCCGCTTGGTTTTTATATTTTTATAAAGCTCAATCCACAATGCGATCAAAAAATAAAGGACGTTGACCGCTGCACCGAGACTGATTATTACATTCCATATAAATTGAGCGGGATTTAAAATCCAGTAATCTTCTTGCAATAATCGGAAAGAAATATAGGCAGCAAATACAAAAACGGGAATTGCGGCCAATTTCACCCATGGATTTTGAAATTTCCAAATAAGAAAGAGCGTGAATAATAGAAACCCCGCAAACACAAAAAAATAATATGAGATCATCGAAAAGCTGATTCCTAACGATGCAGAGATCGCAAACATGTACAACTGCGGGTACACGAAACCGAATATCCAAAATCCAAGGAGAACACGAAATACCTTCTCCATTTTGAGAAAATTCATATTTATTTCAAGACGCGGTTCAATAAAAACTTAAAAACTGCTTTTCATTTCGGTCTTCATGGAAGAAAAGGAGCAGCGAATAGAAGAATTAATTTCGGCGATGTCTCTTGATGAAAAATTCGATTTTCTTTCGGGTAAAACGAATTTCACCATGAAACCTATCCCGCGCTTGGGTATTCCCGAGTTCGGAATGACCGATGGCCCGCATGGTTGCGGAAAGCATAGCGCGAATGGCACCAAGAATACCTATTTTCCCGCTGCAATCGGGATTGCGGCTGCGTGGAATACGGAAATGGCAGAAACTTATGGAAAGGCACTAGCCCAAGAAACAAAAGCAGTTGGACGACACGTTATCTTGGCCCCGGGTATGAATATCTGCAGAACACCAATAAACGGCCGGACATTCGAATATCTGAGCGAAGATCCGTTGTTAAACGCCGAATTATCGATTCGGTTAGTTAGAGGCATTCAATCACAAAAAATTTCTGCTTGTATCAAACATTTTTGCTGTAATAATTATGAAAATGCAAGACGGTTCGGAAGCTCGAATGTAAGCGAACGCGCACTTGAAGAAATTTATTGGCCGTCGTTCAAACGCGCCATCCAAGAAGGAGGAGCCTGGATGATGATGGGTTCGTATAATAGAGTGAACGGCAAATGGGTCTACGAAAACCCGGAATTATTGTCGGGAAAGGTATGCGATGAATGGGGTTATAAGTATGCAATTGTAACAGACTGGTTTGCATCTCATGCGTTAAGAAACCCCGCAATCGCGATAAAATCAAAATTATCAATCGAAATGCCCCAAGCCATTGTATATAAAAAATCGAGATTGCAAAAAGCGTTCAAGAACGGAGAATTTACAGAAGAAGAACTGAACGAATGTATCCGCCGATCCCTTCGTGTGATGCTTAATACATGGGCGTTTGAAACCGATCCGAATGCAGATAAAGGCTCGCGAAATACGCCGGAACACCAACAAATCGCACAGAAGATGGCGGAAGAAAGCTTCGTGTTGTTGAAAAACAACAATAAAATATTGCCATTACAAAAAGGCAAGAAAGTATATCTCGGAGGAAAGTTTGCCGATTATAATTTTGCGCCATCGCTTTATGGAGGAAGTTCTGCTGTGAGTCCTCCAGAATTCAAGACTTTAAGACACTGTATAAGCGAAATCATGGGTTCTTCAATCCAATTTGTGAAAAAGGCTAAAGATGCGGATTATGCGATCATCGCTACGGGATTCAGCCATGCATTCTTTGAGGATGCCGAAGGCTCCGATAGACGATCCATAAAATTAAAACCAAAATATATCTCAGAAATTGAGAACACGGCCAAAGAAAATCCGAACACAATAGTGGTACTCTTTGGCGGAAGTGCTTGCGAAATGGATCCGTGGCTGGATAAAATAGCAGGGTTATTGGTGGTTTGGCAACCGCACCAGATGGGCGGCAACGCAATTACGAATATATTATTCGGAATGGTAACGCCCAGCGGAAAATTACCCATTACGTTTCCGAAAAAGCTTGAGGATATTCCCGCCCATTCTCCGAAATACGAAAAAGGTCGAACGTATCCCGCTTTCAAATACGGCATGATCTCAATGGCGCTGCATGAACAAATATTCATCCGAAAATTTGCAAGATTCGCAAAAAGACCAGATGTATATTACGAAGAAGGGATTTATGTGGGTTACAGACATTTTGACACCAATAAAGTGGAACCCTTATTCCCGTTCGGTTTCGGCTTGTCATATACCGAGTTTGAGTACTCAAATCTCGCGATTGACAAGAAAAAAGTGTCCTTAAACGACTCAATCACCGTGTCGGTCGACATAACGAATAAAGGTAAATACGATGGTGCAGAAATCATTCAAGTGTATTTCCACGATCAACAATGCGAACTGGATAGACCCGAGAAAGAACTCTGCGGCTTTTCAAAGATAACTCTCAAATCGGGTGAAAAGAAAACCGCAAAAATAACCATTCCAATTAAGCATTTACGATATTATAATTCAAACAAAAAATCGTGGACTCTTGAACCCGGAAAAATCGACATCCTCGTAGGATCTTCCTCCAGAGATATTAAATTAAAGGATACAATTGAAATACAATAAAATACATCAACACCCTTTTTTTGTTCAATTCTTTGTTGATAATAAATAAAACCAATAAACTTATGAATATGTTTTGGTTTTAAAAGAAATACAAAAGAAATTTCAGTTTATGCACCAACTAAATCAATAGATCGGAGAACTTTAAAAAATCAATGGTACACATTCGGAAGCATTAAAATATGGGAAGTAAAAAAGAAATAATGTTTAAAATTTGCCGACTGAGTGTTATATCTGCATTATTTTTGTTTCTGGGCACGCAAGCGTTCCATTTCCTTCTCGATATCTTGCTGAGCCGGTTTTCTGAGGAATACAATATGGATAATGAAATGCAGAATCACAAATACACCCCAGAATGTAATCGGGAACAATGACCACGTTATTGGATCCGAGAAATCCACACCTGTATAGGTATCGATTAAAATCAATAATGCGGACACGCTGACATAAGCAATAATGTGAGCCAATAATAAAGCACCAGAAGTGGAGAGTTCAATGATACCGTAAAGCGCGCTTGCGATAATATGCAATAAGACAAAAATTCCCCAGCCAAAGAGAGTCCAGTAATACCATTTTTCTGTCATCGGGAAAAAGTAATCCACGCCATACGCAATCGCATTGAAAATTAAATAGGCTAAAAGGTGCGATATCACTACCGGTTGCTTCAGATGGTCCGGCTTCTTGCTTTCTGCCATTTGTCTCTTCACGCTTTCTGATTTCCAATACAAATCAAAGATTAACAAAATAATTAAGAACCCGCCCCAAACGATTCCCACGTTTAATGTGAAGCTCAATGGACTTGAAAACCCGCGACCATCAAATGTATCAACAAAAACAAAATAGGCCATGAACAATATATAATAGAAGAACATACGGCCAAAGAAACCGATAGGTTTGGATAATCTGCTATCTGTGAATCTGAATGCATGGATTGCCATTAACAAACCCCATCCAGTTACGACCCACAAAGACCACAAATTGGCTTGGTTGGTCACCCAATTGATTCCAAAGATTAAGGCATTAATTAAAATGAACGTCATAAGGTGCATCGTGAAAAATTGTCGCTGCATCACGTTTCGTTCTGCTTGTAATCTCAAATTTCTTTCTTCAAGTTGCTCCGGTGTTAAGGGTTGCATCCTTGCATAGAATTTTTGCAGGCCTCGTTTAACATTTGAACCAAATCCCGAGGGTGGAGGAGAAGATGGAGGCGGGGCCTGATAATTTGAATTTGGGGTCCCTTGGTTTGAATACCCATAATTCGGTTGTGAGTATTGTGGTGGTGGAGAAGAATATTGAGGTTGGGGTTCATTTTTTGCCGCATCTTGACCCTTTTTCTCTTCCCGCTTTTCTTTGACTTTATTTTCCACTTTTTCTGCAGTCTTCTTGATTTCTTTGCCAAGCTTTTCTCCAAACTTTTTAAAACCACCAATAATATTGGGCTTATTGCTTGTTGGTTGTTGTTTTTCAGCTTGAAAACCCATTCCGCATTCGGTACAGTAGACAGTTTCTCCTTTTTTTAGTAAATCAATTTGAGATTGACTGAGTTCTGTCCCGCAATTCGTACAGTACATTTTGCCGCTCATGTATTATCAAATACTTATAGAAAGCCAAAAAATAAAACTTTATGCTAGAAACAAATCTGTGGGTGCAAATTGGGTGAAATAGAGGCTGAAGAGAACCGACAACATAGCGAGTTCAATGATAGACGCCTTTGGATTCATGATTAAATTGGGGATCCATGAAAAGTATTTGGAGTCTCTTATTTTTTCGATAAGCGGATGAAATATCGGCTCTTTTTTTAAAATCGGCCGGATAATGAACCAATCAACGATATCTGGGATGACCGACACAACCATGACCCAAAAATACAATCTAACGAAGATAGCTACACTTATCAAGGTAAGAATAAGTAAAAAGATATGATAACCAACCCAAAATTTACTCTGGGGTTGTGGTTCTTTCGGATGATAGGTAATCAACACTAGTACATCAACAACATAATGCGATAGAAAAATCAGAATGAATGCCAGAACCGGATTTGGGATGGTGTGATAAATGAGTATTCCAACAATAAAATGCATAACGGCTTGCACAATGTTCACTCCGAGTTAAAAATTTATAAATATTTTGCATCTAATATAAGATAAATGAAGAGAATAGCCACGATTGATTTTGTGCGGGGTTTTGCAATCTTCGGGGTCTGCTTTGTCCACTTTTTCAGCGATCTCTTCGATGCAGACAGCGCACTTTCAAATATCAACAGTCTTCCGCTATCACTTGTCTTGATTCTTCTTATTATTGTGTATTTGGGCACTTGGGGCGGATTATTCGTGATGATCTCGGCAGCAGGAAATATGTTTTCGATGCAAGCAAATCTGGAAAAAGGGGTCAGCCCAAAATTGGTTGCAGAAAAACAAATCGTTAGCGGTATTATTCTTTTGGCAATATCAATGCTTGTAGAAGGGGTACTGCAACGCTATGGCTACCTTGGGTTTTTAGTTCCGGTATGGGGGCCACCTCAACCGACTCGTTGGTTTTGGCACATGTTTACCATGACACCGGTGCATTGTTTATCGATATGTATGATTATAAACGGGCTGCTTCATGGCCTTTTATCTCAAAATAAAGGGTTTAAAGAATATAAAAGAAACATCATGATATATCTGATTTTGGGAATTATTTCAATTGCGGTCACACAAATCATTTGGAATTTCACCGATTCAATTATCCCCGGGTACCCCGCTGCAAGATATCCAGCCGAACTCGGGTTAGTTTCGGATTATTATGTCGATAAGCCGTTAATGGGGCTCTCATGGTGGTTGTATTTCCAATATTTTGGTTTATTATTGATCGGCGGAGCCAACACGCCGTTGTTTCCGTTTTTGTTCACGTCTTTTGTAGGAAATGCAATTGGATTAGCCTTGGTAGCAGAAAGAGAAAATATTGTAGAAAAGGAGAAGCGAACCTCACATTTCTGCTTGAAAGGATCGTTGCTCGGACTCCTGGTTTTGTTATCCGGAGTTATCGTTGGAGTTATTGTGGGTGCTGGATTCGATGAATTTCTTCCTTTGACCAATTCCTTTGGAAATATAACCGATATTTCGGAAGGCCAAAATTGGTTGTGGTATCCTTGGTTTGCATTTCAAACCGGTGGCCAAATAATCTTTATATTTCTAATGTTACGGGCTGTGGAGTTCCGCGGTAAAACCAAAAAGTTCGCAGACAAGACTACATTCATTCGTCGATTCGGGATGCCCGCATTCACAATCTATGCATTCCATCGATATATCGGACTCGTTGGAGTCACTTTCATGGCATGGATTTCCGGAAACGATTACACACTTGATTCCAAATCGCTTCCTTTCGGGTATGCTCTCCTAAATGTTGCGGTTGCAATCCTTTGTGTCCACGCAGTTATGCTTTTATGGGAGAAACTCGGATATGTCGGTTCTTTGGAATGGATCATGGGTGTTCTCGTCACATCTGCTTTTCCCACTATTCCGAGATCGAAATCGGCAGCGGCAGAACTAAAAATGGAGGACCCGAAAGAAAAGATTTCAAGGAAAGCATTGTTAGGGCCAATGAATATTCAAAAATTGTTTTATGAGCCTGAATGGGAAACGGAGTTCGAGGAAACCGAAATAAAGAAAGTGATAACAGGAGAATTGCGGATTTGCATTTGGTTTGGGGTATTCGGCATTTTGATACTTCCGCTTTCGATTGCATCATTTTTGGTGATGAGAAAGATAGATCCCACAAATTTTGATGAACGAAATGAGAAAAAGGCCAAGAAAGTGAAGATTCTTTGTTATATTTGCTTCTTTCTGTCCTTGGCTTTTTGGATCACCCTTTCATTCTTGAATCTCTCAATATTGGGCATCTCGTTCTGATTGAAACTCATACTGAGTTTCCCCTCATTTTTTCTTGACATTTATTCACAGCGCTCACATGTACCGAAACGCTTATTTACCATCCCGCCGAATATTACATGGTAAAAATGGGCTTATCGGAAAATCAGAACTTTGTAAAAGATCTTCACCCCATAAAAATAGTGGGAACCATTCATATATCGGAATCGGCGAAAAATATTGTTAAAGAACTCATTGAAGAATGGAAGCCCAATGCCATCATGCTGGAGCTCGATGATCTAAGGATGCAAGCCTTTGAATCCGAATCATTCACCAAGACTTTCGAGAACGGAAAAGATGAACCCGATAATGATGAGGATTTGGATGGAGTCGGCTTTCTCAAAGAAATGGAAAAGCTACAATCCGACATCTCAGCAACGCTAAGTGAAAATATCGGAGAAGAGATGAAAACTGCGATCATGATGGCAAAAGCAAAAAAGATTCCGGTGTTTCCGATCGATAAATCCATTGAAGAAATTGCCGCTGAACTGCAATTGAAATTAACTCCGAAAAAGAAAAAGGATCTAAAGAAGAGAATCCAAGAAGAAGTAGCATCGGGGTCGATTAAAGAACAATATCAAGATCTCATCGAAAAAATTCAGAGCCCAGAAGGATTAATGGAAATTATTAATGATCTTAAATCCGAGTTTCCCGAAATTATAGAATCTCTTTTAACGGATAGAAATCAATACATGGTCAATCAAATCCTTTCATACCATAGGGAACACGCCGATCAAAAACTTTTGGTCATTGTCGGGTTGGCTCATCTTCATGAAATCTATGATTTATTGAAGCAAAAAATATAAACCGGCACTTCTAATTGTGATATATGGGTAAATTATTAGTTTCAATTACGGGATTGAATCAGTTTTCCATTTCATTTGAAGAATATTGTATACCGTGCGAATACCAATCTCGCTGCAAATATGGTAAGAAGAATCCTTTCTCGGTGTCCATCGAGTGCAAAAATCTTTCTGAAGCGGTTGCTGCGAGAAGACAAGAAGCGTTTATGAAGGCTCAGAAAAATGCAAAAGCGGGGGAAACCTTCGAAGAAATAGAAAAGAAGATTAAGGTGAATACAAGTACCATCTTTTCTGAACTTTGGGATACCCGCGTGAAAGCACTTAAAGAGGAAATAACATGTTTAAATCCCAAAAAGTTAGATCCGATGATTACAACAACGCAAGGAAGCGAATGGTGGTCGGATTTCAGGGAAGCGATGCAAGAGGTATTTGATAAATGCAAAGATGCCATGTAATTTTCTTTATTCAATTTTTCCTTTCAAAATATATCGAGATGAGGCTTTATTTGAATGATCAATTGAGCAATTATAAAGGACGCGTAATATTTGTAGGAAAGCCAATGCATAAATCAATACTTTGAATACCTAGGGTTCCGGAAATGCATTCCGTGCCAGATAGAATAACCAAAACATCATGAAAACTACATTCCCGGAAGAATAAAAGCGATAAATAATATCTACGAAATTTAATGGAAAATCTTGACTTAAAAGAACATAAAGGGGGTAAAACAAGAATACCAACAAGAATTGGAATATTAGTTGATAAATAAACCAGCGACCTTTATTATTTTCTTTGATAACACTTTTCTGCTTTAAAATATAAAATATATAATTAAAACAGATAATAACAAGACATTGAGGCTTTACTGAGATAAAAAACAAACAGAAAACAAACACAAAATAATAAAATTTATTCCTTTTAATATGAGCAATTCTATAGTATAGTTCTATTTTAACCAGCACCACGGAAAAGAACATTACATAAACGTCAAAATTGCATCGCTGGTATTCAATAAGCGATAAAGGATAAAATATCCCAAAGGTTGAAACATTTTCATAAATAAATAAAGGATAAAGTAATTGTTCATAAATGGATATGCTATTTTCATTAAAAATTACGAAGAAATGAGGTAAATAATAGAAACCCATTCGAGTATATAGGTAATAAATGATAAGAATTCGATCGTGTAAATTTGAAGAGGATCTTAATAAATTTGTAAAACTATTAAGAGCAGATATATAAATGATCAAATCATTGGAAATTAATTTAGAAATTGGCTCAGTACATAGGGTAATTACTAAAGTGGCGACGATGGAACATAAAAAATAGAGTTGAAATACTCTAATTCCTTTCAAATTCTTCATTTTCTTTTACCTCCGAAATATGATTTATAGAAGAAGAGAATCCAGAAACACATAAATAAGACATTTCCTGGCGAATAAAAGCGAAAAATCAGGTTATCAAAATTAAATGGAAAATCAAGCGATACGAAGAAATACAATGGAAATATAAGATATAAAAATAGAAATTGACCGATAGATTGAATAATAAACAGATATTGAATACTCTTTTCATTGACTTTTAATTTGAAATGGATTATAAACATGAAATAATGAAAAATACAGACGATAATGCATTGAGGCTTTAGCGTTATAAAGAACAGACAAAATATCAGAAATATATAATAGGTTTTACCCCTAAACTTAGTTAATAGAATATACAAGATCTCTCTCTGAAGCAGAATCACAGAAAAGAACATAACATACACATCAAAATTATAACGAACGTATTCATAAAGACTTGGACCATAAAGCAAATAAAAACTGGAAACATTGGAATAAACGAACAGAGGATATAACATTTGGATATAAAAATCTGAAGTAATTTCATTGAAAATCAAGAAAAACCATGGAGGATAAAAATATCCAGTATAAAATAATGAATGCACTACCATAGATATACTTTCATCAATCGGTCTGATTCTAGAAAATAACTCTCTGTAAAAAATCAGCCCTCTGAAATAGAACTCGAGATCATTTGGTTCTCTTTTTGGAATTATGGGATTTACTAAAAGAATAATGAGTGTATAAATAATACAAAATAAGAAATAGCCAATTAAAAAGACATATTTCTTTGGAACCATAACTTTGAATATTTTATGCAAACATATAACATTTTTGGTCAAAAGATTGATTTATCCATGTTCCGTGCAGAATATAGACTTTAAAAACATGCTGAAAAAAAGTTTCAAAAAAAGTTTGCGGGTCTAAAGGGCATTCCCACAGAATAATCACGTTCAAAACTGGATATGGATAATTCTATGAACGGAAACGTTTTTTCAAATTTTTTTTGTTTACGTTCAATGGGAATACCCTTTCTCTTGGGCTTTTTTTTCAATGTAAAAATGTAATTTTCGTGAAGAAGCAATAAGAGATAAAAAATTTTTCGAGCCTATTTGGTTAGATCTGCAATTTAATGGTGCGTAAAAGTACAACCGGTAAAATCTTGCTATAAAATGAAAAAAAAGCTAAGAAATTTTGTTGTTTAGGCCAGAATCTGTTCGCCATATTGAACAACTTGCCCTTTAATGTAATCGATGATATCTTTGAGATTTGATACGGGCACTTGTTTTTCCATCATTTTTTCCATATCAAAGCCCACGGTGAATCGAATCATATCATATAGATTGATCGTAGCGAGAATCATATCGTCAAGAATCATGAATGAAAATTCGCTCTTGGATTCTTTAAAATATTGAATCCATTCATGATAGAATTTGCTTCGAGCAAATCCATGAAATCTGACTTTTTTGGTAATAACGGTCCCTGCGGATGCGGATTCACACGACTTCGTATTCATTTCTTGAATATGATAGAAAAAGATGAATTTTTCATCCCGGTTAAAGAGATCAATATATTTCTTTACTTTTACATTGTCTTCTTCGCAGAGATTATCAATAGTCATGGTTGCTCTGATTATTCCATTAGCATCCAATGTCACAATAAACGGATCGCACTTTTCATGTGGTTTAATTTGCACATTAGTTAAAGAATCATTATTTAACTTGATTTTTTTATACACCATGAAGTTTTCTCCGCAATACGGACAATACTCGATGAGACGCACCTTTTTCAAACTCGGATCCAACACTTGCTCCACAACCTTCCCCTCTATTGAAAAATTATTTTAACTCCTTAAATGTTCGTATGTTAGAAAGGTTCCAAAAAAAAATACAAAAGGTCGCCATAAACTTCACCCTTCACCACGATTGCTTGTGTGGTTGAAAATGTAAAGTTCTAGTTTAATTAATCAAATATGAGTAAGTTATATGAGAAATACAGAAAAAAATGAAAAGAAAATGGTTTCACCAATATGATTTATTCATGAACAGGGATCTTTACTTCGGAAAATACATAATATCCTTCCTTTTCAAGGGCTTCACGTCCATGAAGAGATCCGGTCAGTTCTATTACGAAAACCATCGCTTCTACGATTCCGCCCGCTTTCTTTACCAAATTGCCCGCGGCTTTTGCAGTTCCGCCCGTAGCAAGAAGGTCATCAACAATCAACACTTTTTCTCCTTTCTTAATTGCATCGACATGCATCTCTAAAGTGTCGGTTCCGTATTCAAGCTGATATGTTTCTTTGAAAGTCTCTGCGGGGAGTTTTCCGGGCTTGCGAATCGGGACAAAACCAACATCAAGTAAATAGGCGACCACCGAACCAAAAATAAACCCGCGAGATTCCATTCCCACAACCTTGGAAATTCCCATATCTTTGAAATGCTTAACGATCTCCTCGCAAGCGTATTTGAATCCCGCTGCATCTTTGATGAGGGTTGTTATATCTTTAAACTGAATTCCTTTCTTAGGAAAATCCGGAACATTTCTAATTTTTGATAATAAATCCATTTTTTAATCTCCTCTCATGATATTGGTTTAGATAATGGCACCTTTGATATTATCTCCGCATGTGCATTTTCTGCTGCTTGGGATCTTCGGTAATGCTTCAACCAACAGTTTTTTCAGATTTACAGAGTTTGTTTCCATCGTATGGAGAATTTCTTCGATCGATACTGCCAAAGGTTTGATATCGCCCGCGTCACAACAGTGGCCAAAGGGAACAATACCGCATTTTTTACATTCGCAAGCCCACACATCAAGGTCTGTAACCATTGCGATAGTGGTGTAACAAATCCCTTGTTCGGCGGCTAATACGACTTCGGGATAACAAGTCATTCCGATAACATCTCCGCCCCACATCTGGAATACCTTAGATTCCGCCCGTGTGGAGAAGCGAGGCCCATTAATACAGACATAAGTTCCGCCCAAATGGATCTTTAAGCCCAATTTCTTTCCTTCTTCATAAAATACTTTGTTCATTTCGGGGCAGAAGGGATCCGCTTGAGAAATATGACAGACTTGTCCGCCTTCGTAAAAGGTATCTGCCCGACCTTTGGTTCTGTCGATGTATTGATCGATGATGAGAAAATCGCCTTTATCCCATTTCTGCTGTAATGAGCCAACAGCACTTGGAGAAAAGATACGGGTGACACCCAAGGACTTCAACGCCCAGATATTGGCGCGATTATTCAAATTGTGAGGCGGAATTCGATGCCCTTTTCCATGTCGGGGCATGAAAGCAACCTTTTTTCCTTTAAAATACCCTATACTGATTAAATCGGAGGTATCACCGTATGGCGTATAGATTTTATGGGCTTTAGCATCTTCTAACGTGATATCAGACCCGGTGCCACCGATGATTCCGATTTCTGCACTAAGTTCTTCAGTCATGGCTATTTATAATTTATTGGTGATTTTTAATAAAATTTATCACCGAAAAACGGGTATTCGAGCCGAAATCTCTATAAAGGCCAAAGCCATATAAAAAAGTATGAGTTCAATTTGGATCGGTGTTGTAATAGCAATTATTGCTTATGCGATGCTGAACATCGGGAATGCACTTCAAAAAAAAGGTGCCAGCGAACTACCGCCAATCGAAAATACATCCGGCAAAGATAATATCAAGAATTTCATGAAAAGCAAGACGTGGCTGTTAGGATTCATTATGGCGAGCGTTCAATGGTATATCTTTTTATTCGCTTTGAATTTCGCACCGGTAAGCCTTCTCACACCATTGATGGGCGTGGGACTGGTTATCTTGGTTCTTTTCTCATACTTCTATCTAAAAGAGCCGATCAGTAAATTTGAGATCATGGGGATGATCGCTATCATTTTCGGAGTCGCGGTTTTGGGCGCGACAACAAGCGGAGAAGATGCGACATTTACGTTAAACCAAATAAACGAGATTATATGGGTATGGGATTCAATCATTTATACCGTTATTGTTTTGGCATTAGCCTTCGGTTTAATGACTTATTGTAAGTTCACCGGATTCAAACATGCAGACATATTTTATGGAATCGGGTCAGGATTGTTGCTCGGAATCGGAACAATTTACTCAAAAGCGTTTATGGCGGGAATTTTAGGAAACCCAGTGCTCAACACATTGATTACATGGCAATGGTATATCTATTTGGTTCTGGTAATTATCGGAAATATGGGGAACTTGGCAACCTTACAAATCGGATTCCAAAAAGGGAGAGCCATAGTGGTCTCGCCTTTGAATGCGGTGATAAATGTGATGATTGGTGTGTTCGGAGGAATTGTTATTTTCTCGGAATGGGATGGCTTGGAACCCATCATTATCACGTGGAAAATCATTGCGCTTATTGCCATCTTAATCGGCGTGGCGGTCTTGTCTTTGTTGACTACAAAAGAAGAGAAAAAAGCCAATCAACCCTAAAGAGTACACAAGCATTATTTGTAAGAAAAAGAAATCTACCGATGAAACGTTTTTTTCTTGAAATCCTCATTATATTATATATACATTAAAAAAATGGAACAAGAAGTGGGTTATCCCGCAGAAGCTTACGTTTGGTTCAATGGATAGTACCTTTTTTTCGGTAATTTCTTGTATATGTATAGTCTTTCACAATGAGCGGTTTAATCAAATGATTCTCTTTCAATTATATATGATTTCAGTGAAATATACGCCCACTATTTATAAATTAAGTGTGTAATTTGGTAATAAAATCTTATAAGGCAATTATACTCCGCGCTAGTATTAACCTTTGGCGCCAAATTTCATGTGAGGGTGAAGATGGAAACAACATTTCGTGTATTTCAAATCTTGGAAGATACCCGTTTTGATGCATTATCTTGCGACACAAGTAAAGCTGAATCGATTTATGGACTTTTATCCGATGTTCCTTGGGAAAATTTACTTGAAACGCTGCTTACAGTTTTAAAAGATAAAGAAAAAAAAAATTTTTGGAATGATATTACGGAGGTCCTGTATTTCGCTGTAAATGACGATCGCGCAATGCCAATCAATGAAATAATTGCTCGATTATTTATTTGCTCTGCTGAGAAAGATGGTATTTCGGATGGAAATCTTGTTTGGAGTATCACCCGGAAATTGAAAGGGGTCGCTTATACCTCTGACTACGAGCCTGTCAATGATCCAGCAGTTTGGGCGCTAATCCAAGAATTTTCCAAATAAGTGAACGCAATTAAAAAGTAACGAAACGATTGGGAGCAATTAGATTGAACGCTGAGAAATTTTAAATTTTTTACACACACAGACACCAAAAACCAAATTTTATAAGGATGAGTTCGGTTACTATTATTGATTAAAGCATATGAGCGAGCGGGAGAAAAAAATTAAATTGGGAAACTCATTGGAAGAAGTTTTGGGAAGTTCTTCCGAAGAATTAAGAGCATTGGAACGGGAACTCGAAAGAAAAAAAAAAGAGTTACCAAATCAAGATTTGCTCTTTGAAAGGAAAAGACAAGAGGTGGAAAGTATCCTCCGCAAGGCGGATCCATCTGATATTCTTCGTCTCATGTTAAATTTAGCCCCCTCTTTAGCCGATATCGGTGCAGAATTGGATATCGCATTTTCCGTTCTTAATTATGTGAAGGAGCATTTGTTATCGTTTTCCGAAGATTTTTTCGGGTTCTTTGAGTTTTTCCTTCCCTATTTTTCGAAGATTGTAAATCATTTTCAAGCAGAGTTTGAAAAAACCCGTTTTTATTCCCTTTTTATCGATTATCTAATAGCAATCTTCAAAGATTCAACTCAGCATCCTGATTTTTTTTCGGATGATGTGTCTCTTTATCTGGATTTCATTAAGATCATTCCAAATGAAATTTTGCCTCAAAAATATAGATTGGAAGTCTACGGGCATTTGGTAAAAAGCATTCCGGTTCTGATTCTTAAAGAAATGGATGCTGATTTATTTGAAATTGCACTCGATTATTTCTTTCAAGAACATCGTGAAAGATTTGGGCTCAATATTATTTATTCTCTTGTAGATTCCATCGAATCGACCTATATGGATTATATCACTAATGAGGACAAAATGGGATTCTTCAATGATATACTGAAGGGCATCTCCGATAAATTGGGTGAAATATCAATAAAAGAGGAGTTCACCATTCCTTTCAGATACAAAGTGCATGAGATTTTGAAAACATGGATTCTGAAGAAAGACAAAATAACAATATCCCAAGATCTTTTTTTGGAAACCTTGGAAACCGCTAAACAAGTAATAGGTGAAGACAAAGCGAAAAAGTTGACCGAAGAATTCAATGTTCTCACAAAAAGGCAAATTAAATTCATTCGATAAAATTCCATCGCTTTTTTTAGAATAATCTTTTCCATTCTCTTAACTGCTCGCAGAAATGCTTTGGCACTACGAATGAAATAGAATAACAAATCAAATAAATGCTCACGCACTGAGAAGAGTAGAGAAGAATGGTTAAAATAAGTTTTTTAGGCGGCTGTCGAGAAATCGGAAAGTCAGCAATTCTGCTTGAATCCGAGATCACGGGTGATACGATATTGCTCGACTACGGCACCAAAATGAATGATGCCAACAACTGCTTTCCCGAGCATGTTCCCGGAAAGAAGTTGAAAGGAATCGTTCTTTCGCATGCACATATCGATCACAGCGGTGCAATTCCTTTGTTCTATATTTCCGGCAATGTGCCGCTCTATTGCACGGAGTTGACCTACGTGATAACCGGAATACTCCTCAAGGATATGATTAACATATCCGAAGTGTATCTCCCCTTTGATAAAAACGAAATCGAGAGGATGGACAAATTTGTCCAATTTCTCCCGTACAGAAATCGACAGCAAATCGGTGAAAATATCTTCGTGACTCTTTATCCCTCCGGCCATATTCCGGGCGGTGCGCTCACGCTTGTTGAAATGGATGGGAAATCAATTTTGTACACCTCTGATTTCAATTTGACGCAAACCCAACTTTTAAATCCTTGTGATACAGATCTTCCGTCGATCGACTGTTTAATCATGGAAACAACATACGGAACAACAATCCATGAACCCAGAAAACAAGTAGAAGATAGAATAATAAGCGCAACCCGCAAGATCATTGTGAATTCAGGGAAGGTTCTTATCCCCGCTTTCGGCGTGAGTCGATCCCAAGAGCTGCTGATGACGCTCTTCCGGGATGGAATCCCTCCATATCCCGTTTATCTTGATGGATTAGCAAGGAAGGTATCAAGGGTATATTTACAATATCCTAAAGAATTCAGAGATTATAAAGAACTCGAGTTTGCGATCAATAATGCACATATGATCGTTCAAAAGAAGAGACAAATGGAACGCTCCCAAGTATTAAACTATCCCGGGGTGATTATCGCACCATCCGGTATGCTAAAAGGCGGAACATCAAGAATTTATGCATCAAGGATCATCAATGATCCCGATTCTGCTATCTATTTGGTATCTTACCAAGCAGATGACTCCCCAGGGAAAATATTAATGACCGAGAAGAAATACATCAAAAAATCGTTCATGGATGATGCCGAAATCGATGAAATTGAAGAGGAACAAGAAGCAGATGAGGTTAAATTGGATGCAGCCGTTCAAGTGGAGTTCTTTGATTTCAGTTCTCATTCCGGTAAAGATCAACTACTTGAATTTGCGAAACGAATGAAATTCAATACCGAAATCAAGAAAGTGTATTGTGTACATGGAGATGAACCCGTATTGCTCGAATTTGTAGAAACGCTGAAAAAAGAAGGATTTGATGCCAGCGGTCCGCTTCCCAAAGAGACCGTAACAATATAATTCTAAAAAAGCCTTTTAATTTTTTGTTTTTTTTTTAAACGGGAACAGTAATTTGAACGGATGGCCGAACCCGATTCTGATTTTTAACATAAGCGATTTGTTTGAAACATAAAACGGAATAAACTTTTGGTGAATATATGTATCCACGCACCGCCCAAAGTATGTATATTCAACGGAAATCTCTCTATTCTCGCAATTTTTATTAATATTGATTCCGTATACTTATTTAAAAATGCTCCGAGCAACTCCGTGAAAGAAGAATCAAAACCTTTTTCTTCTCTTGAATCTCAATAATATATATGGCCGATTTAGAAATGATTCAATCCATTTGGATAAAATGGGTGCCCGCGAAAGCGATGTTCGGTATTCAAGCGGTGGATTTCTACAAACAAGAAAAAGTGGTATATGCCCACGAGGTTGATTTCTCTTTGGTATTCCCCGCGAGACCTCGACCCGGCATTTCTAAGATGAGCATCACTACCGATGGTGTAAAAATGGACATTAAACAGCCGTTTGTGATTGATGGAGATCTCGCCGATGAGGACGGCAAGAAAATTCTGAAACTTTCCTTGCACCATGAAAAATAAAAAAAAATACCAACGATTCGCTCGAATAATCGTGAAATTTAAAGATTTCAGCGTGTTTTTCTGTTTACTTTTTATTTTTTAAAAACATTAATAAAAGTGGTGAATATTAATTCCCGGTATAGCGCATTTGATTTATGGCTTTGTTCTCACCATCCCGATTCTATTTCTTGCAAAGGATCGCGTGAGCAATAAAGCATTAGTCGTATTCATTCTGAACAATTGGAGCGGCCCTGATTCATTTTGGGTCTATTCGTTTTTACCATTTCCCGGACATTCGGTGCTTGGATTTCCTGTTTGGGCACTATTGTTAGCATTTTTTTACACCTATTTCAGCAGATTCTCCTTTTCTTTATCGAAGAAGGGCTTAACGATTACTGACGATGGCGTTCCCGAATTATCATATCGCGATTCATATTTATTAGTGGTTGCTGGAGGCTTATCTCATTTCTTTATTGATATGCTCGGCCATACCGATTTGGATCTCAATCTTTGGCCGTCAATCAATTTGAAGATCGAACAATTACATTTGTGGGGTGCTACCTATTATCACACATACACTGCATGGATCATTTTGGGCTTTGCGATTATTATTTTTGTCTGCTTGACCTCGCTATCCATTCTTAAACTCGAAATTAAAGATATATTGGTTATTATTACCGTTATAATTGCAACGGTCGTTGTTACTTCGTTTTACCCTGGTGGTGTGGTTTGGGGAGAGCTCGAATTATCAATGATGGTAATCGTTGTAATCTATTTCTTCATCCCGCTCACCCTTCTTGGTTATTCTTTAAGAAATATCTCCAATAATCCAATAAAAACCTATAAGAGCAGATTTACGGTAAATCAAAAAATACAGTTATTATATTTTATCAATATAATACTTGGTGTCCTTATAACAGCGGCATCTCTATTCGCATTGGCAGAATACCAACTGTTGGGTGAAGCATTCGGTTTTAACGGGGAATATATACGAACTATTGCCTCGATTGTAGTATTTGCCGGAGCATTTATATTAATTTTGTCTGTTCTCCTACCGATCACAAAAAAGAATATCGTAAGACGAATTTTGATGAATATTTACGTTCCTATGTTCCCCCTCATCTTTCCTTTTGCGATTTATCTCTTGTTCAACGAAAAAGAAATCATAGAAATGTTTCACAAATCTAAAATCTAAATACAGATGTGTAGAATTCAATTCTGCCTCTTTTTTCTTCGAAAAGAATATAAAGAATAAACACAAATTGAATTTGATGGGGTCAGAAATCCTTCAAGTGAGCATAAAATGTCCAGTTCCCGATTGTGGGAAAAGCTCTGAAATTAACATTCCGCAATATGTTTTTCAAAAAAATACATCGATTATAAAGATTCAAATCTTTGAAGGGCTTTGCTGTGATCAGCATTCCTTTTTGTTATTTTTAAATAAGAAAGGAAAAGTCATGGGATACGAGTTAATTGATCATGAAATTCGAATTGACCGGTCGGGGTCCAAAGAAAATGAATTCGGAATATCTGACCTAATATCCTTGATAAAATCTGCAGCAGCTGCGTATGTTTTACATGCTTTAATATTTGAATACCCTATTTTATTCGTACATGAAGAAACATTGGAGCCAAAGAAAAAGCAAGCAATTATTCGATTGTTAACAGACTGCGCACCTCAAAATCGAAAGAAAAACGTTCGGGTTATGTTTTTCAATAAAGAGGAATATATAAAATCCGATATTACGAATTATCTTACAATTGAAACCAAATTTGGCGCTATTTTAAATCAACCATGGGATAATATCGTCATGAAACATGAAGACACGATTTTAGCACGGGCCTTGGACATTATCGATCCAGAGATGCAACCCATTGTTGTGGAAGATTATATCGAGATGATCGATCAGCACATGGAGTTTATTGTAAATAAATTAAAATCAGGTCAAGAAGTATTTGAGGAGGATCTCAAAGAGCAAGTTGCAGAACATTTTATGAGCAAAAAGTTGAGTGATTATGAAATCGATTTTTTGAAAAAGCTCATCACTCGAAAAAAATTGGCAGATGTCTCTAAAATTCAAATCAAATCCTATTCAAAATTGAAAGATTCTCTTTGGTAATATACAAAAGGATGAAGAAGCAAAGAATTTTTTTCCTTTCGTTGATTTTATTGAATTGTAATGCAAGATCAAGCTAAAAAAACCGATGAAGAAAAGAATCTTGATGAGACAATCGCTCAAGTTCTTGCAGACTTATCTAATCTTCAAAGTGCCTCAGAAGATGAAGAAAATCATGAATTTATTCGAAATCGGGCCAATTTATACGCAGAATTAGGGATTTTGTATGTCCGGAAAAATAATACAGCAAAAGCAAGAGATTATTTAATGGCAGCACTCAGAGATTTCATAAAATTGGATGACAAGGTCGCAATTGCATCTACCAAAAGTTCAATTGGTTCTATGTATCTGAATAACGGGGATTATATAACAGCAAAATCATTTTTTACAGAGGCTTACTCATTTTGGCACGATGCGCCATATCTCAATGAACGGATCGCTGCTTTGAATTCGCTTGGTATTTGTGAGCTGAATTTGGGAAATGAGGAGGCGGGTGTTGAGAAAGTGTTAAAAGCAATTTCAATCGCGGCGAAATTAAGAGATGATGCAGAATTTTTATTCAGTATTGAAATATTACTCCGATACTTTGAGGAAAAGAAGGATTATGATGTGCTCAGAGAACTGAAATATAAAGCATTGGAGTATTGGTCTCAAGACTCAAAATTTATTCTTCGTTCATATAAAACCTTAATAGATATTGGTGTGTTATCTCAAATTCTCGAAGATTATCCAACCGCCATGAAACATTTCAAAGAAGCATTTAATATATCTTTGGAAATAGGTGATTTTAAGCGGGCATATTTGGCTCAAGGCTTTATTGCTGAGACATATGTATCCCTAAAAGAAATCGATAAAGCGAAAGAAACCTATCTCAATGCATATATGATTGCTTTATTGATAGATCTCGAATCCAACAAAGAGGATACCGAGGAAGCAGAACAAATGAAAGCGGCTTTGATTATGCTTGGGGTATCTCCGGAAATCATCCATGAAAAAAAGAAAGAAGCATTGGAAGAAAAGAAAAAGCTAAAGAAAGAGTTGGAAGAGGCTAAAACTAAGGCATCTTGAGACATTATAGATAAAAAGCATACATTTTTCTCTAAAAACAAAAAATCCATCATTATTTTTTAATTTGAAAAACTATTAAAGTGCTAAAAACCAAAAAATGTTTATATGAGTTTCGTTGGAATTCAACTTCATTTACCCTTTGCATTCGGGGAAAATGGAATCGAGCGATTATATTTTTCGGATGAGAGCGAACTCGCTTTTATTTTGACAGAGATATTAAAACGCAAAAAAGATGATAAATTGGTTAATCTTAACAAGGTGTTTCTGCCAATTGTTGCGATTCAAGGAGAACCCAATCATCATTTACTTTTTGATAACGTTGGGATAGCTAAACTATTACATTCAATCGGAAACGCACCTCGCCAAGCGCAGGTCGGTGCCATTATGAGAAAATCCGAAATCGACCTTTACGAGCGGTTAAAACAAGCCTACGATATTTTGAGTTTTAAAACGACAATTTTGGATCAATCTTCCGATCTAACCGAAGAGGAACGACAAGCAGGAGAAACTCGTGAAGTAATGATACCGGCCCTTTATCCTCCAGATGTTCTCGAGGCTTTTGAGAACATTATCCCACATCGGTTTGAAGCAAAAATTATTGAAGAAAACACATTGAGCTCCAAATACGAATATGATGCATTGGTAAATTTATCTGAAAAATATCGACATCTTTTGTCCGAAATAACAGGCTATATTTCGAGATGGCTTTCAACAAAAAAATTAATAGAAGAACCAATTGAACGTTGGATTTTAGAATATAATGCGACGGTTCAAGATATCAAAACGAGGTATCGTTCCGAAAGAAACAAAGCGGAATCGCTTATCGATGAGAAATCAAAAAACATACAATTGGATTCGATCAAAACCCAAATGGAAAATTGGGTGTTTAACGCAAAAAAAAATATTATAGGAAAAATGGGCGGCTTTTTCAAACCGATTGAAGGGACAATTGAAGATATGCTACAAAAGAATAAAGAAATGCTGAACATTGAGGTCTTGCAAACTAAAGACCCGATGGAAGTGTTAAAAGCAGCATATCGGAATATTGCATCAATGAGGGATGCAATGACTTCCTTAGACGAAGCCTTATCAAGAACATCTTCAAGATTAAAAGCCATACAAACCGATTTGGAGAATACAGAACTCTCGGCGGAAGAAAGAATCAATAAAATAAATCAAGAACTCAACGGAAAAATGGAAACGAAAAACAAAATCTTGGAAGAACTCACACAACAAGAACGAAAAGAAATCGGAGAATGGGAACGAAAACGGGAACAAATCGAGCAAATCAAGATGATAATTTTCAAATACATCGATGAAAGAATCGCGCTCTGCAATAAGGAACTCGAATACTTCAGAACGTGGCAAATTAGAGACAGCAAAACCAGAATTTCCAATCCGTTCGCTAACATGTTTGTTCCGGCTTATCTTGCAACGATACAAGATGAAGATGAAGATGAGACCATCCATCTATTGATGCCTTGCATCTGCGGAAAAGATTTGCAATGGAAGCCCATTACAGAAGGATTGAAAAAATACGAAGAATTGGCTCTGAAAACACTCATAAAGGATATGAAAATCAGAACCAACTTCGAATTTGTATCAATGAAACACAACCTTCTGAAAGAACCGGGCTTCAAGGAGAAAGTCAAAAAGGGATTGCTCGCATTGCAAAAACAAGGCTATTGTTCGGAAGAAAAGAAAAGCGCAATAATTGAAAAACTCGAAGAGTTATGAACATAGCGCACAGACCGAGAAAATCTGCGTGCAGACCAACTGGAGCAAGAGCTGAAAAAAATTCGAGCACAATTGAAATAAATACAATCGAAATAAATACTATTCAACCAATTTTTTATTCGTTTGATATCGCTGCTTCATCATTTTCTTCCACTTCGGGGATAATTTGAGCGACCATCTCCGTTAACACCGAATCTACCAAATTTGACGCATATTTCGTCTTGAGTTTTCGAATAAAACTGGAAAGATACATGTTGATCTCGTGTTTAACCTTGGTTTCAATATTTGGTTCTTCTATTTTCTGGAATTCCTTGATTGCGCTATAATATTCGGCGATTTCTTGGGTGCTCATTCTTTTTCCATGAATTTCATTTCCTTTTTTTATAAGGCTGAAGAACCCATGAAATGTGATACTTTCCTTTGAACCTTTTTTATAAACATTTTTAATCTCGATAATAGCGTCATTTGGAAGATCTGATCCATTGAATACGACTGAGCCGCTTTCAATTTTATTTTTTAAAAATTTTCGTTTCAGATTGATTTCTCCATCATCAGAAAGAACGCAAGAAGTAATTAGTGCGATATAATTTTGACACACCTTTGTAGATTTCTCCCAAGTCAAAGGTTCATACATGTTTCCCGATACTTTTACGAATAATCGCTCAATATCCGCCATATTTCAACTAAAGATTGCTTCAATTTAAAAACAAGGAGCGAGATTGCGAAAAGAGGAACCTTGGATCCAATAATAATGAGCAGAAAGAACGGTATGATTTGAAATAAAGGTTTTTATTGGAAATATGATTGATCTCGGTATGAAAGAAAAGGAATGGGTGATTGATAGCCATCGGGGTGCCTTCAAAAACGGCCTTCTTGAAAATTCTATACCCGCTTTTTCAGAATCCTTAGCCGAAGGGGCCAATGTCGTTGAATGCGACATAAGACGAACAAAAGATGGTAAAATCGTATTGATACACAATCGAACCATCGATCATATTTCGAATTTTTCGCTGAATCCTCCGGAACAAAAATTATATGGCCCGGTAAAAAACCAAACCCTACAAGCCTTGAAATCATTAATATTTCCGAACAATGCCGAAATATTAACCTTGGATGAGTTTCTCCAATTTTTGAAGCGAAAAAGAGCGGGTGCCCAAATCGAACTCAAGGAAATGGGCTACGAATCTCAAATTCTCGATGTAATAGAAAGTGCCCAGATTGATTATGAATCATTGATAGGCCCAATTGTGCTCACGAGTTTTAATTTCTTTTCAATTCGTAAATTGGTTAAATTGTTAAATAAAAGACCTACCATTCCGAAATATAGATACCCTGATCAAAAAGGTCTGGCGTTGGGCCTTCAAGCCATTAAATTGGATGCATTCTACGGAGATGCCGTACTTCGATGGTGCCAGCGCAACAGTATCTGGGGTTTCATGACATACTACAAATATCTCCCGATTTCAAAGATTGAATTTGCTCATCGGTGCGGAGTCAAATTTTGCCCCAGGGTTCCGGATAAACCCGAATTGATTAAACAATACATCCAAGCCGATGTTGATGGATTTGAAACGGATAATGTTCCTTTGATTAAAAAACTGATAGAAGAATACACCTCTTCAAAAATATAAAAAAATATCAACAGAATCCAAATCTTTTTTGGTTCCAAACGACATCCAAATATAGAAATGTGGGGACTATTAGAGCCATTGACATTAATGGATATACCGATGATGGTAATTGGAATTATATATTTAACCTTGAGAGTATATATGAATGAATATAAGGTGAAAAAAGAGCTAGGTACGCATGCCCGATTTCTTAGTCGTTTTTTGGCATATTATACCGCTATTGCATTCTTTTTCGATTTTAAGCATGTATTATTCAATGCTATAGTCATCGGAGCAATGCCAATGATCACAATCGTGTTTATCACGCATGATTTGAAATTTTTCTTTCAAACATATAAAGAATTAAGAATCAGCCTTTCGATCGCAAAAGCGAATTGGATGTTGTTTGAAAGACTTTCCCTTCACATTCCGCTTATCGTATCTGGAATTATCATGTACATCATTGGGTTTCAGAACTTTGTCACCACTGAATTCGGCATTATTCCGATTATTATTGGTACGGCAATGATTGCTGTTCCCTTGATATTTATCGACCCCCGAGTTCTTAAAAAACAAGATTGGCCGATAGGCCCGATAATGGTGTTCTCGTTGGTAGTTCAATTTATTGTGGTTTGGGTACAACTCGGTCAACCGTTTTTCATTTAAATGAATAAACAAAATAACAAGAATATTTGCATTTTTTGGATCTTATCGATTTTTCAAACTAATTTACGCTTTTATTTTAAAAAAACGCTTTACGGTAACATCAATTCATGGATGCGGCTTTAAATTTCATTCCACACAACTTGTACGAATAAAAATAGAATATCGAATTGAAAAAATAGAATATCGAATTGAAAATATAAAAATTCTTTATGCTCGGGTTATTGCGTTATAATTCTCTTCAAGATATTTCTTCCCGCAACAGTCCAATATTCCACTTTAGTGGCTTCTGCGAGTTTTTTGTTGTTTAATATTTTTTGAAAATTATCTTTAAGTATTTGATCATCTTCTTCTCCGGGCTTCGGGATGGTTATCATTTCATATGTTTCTGCATTCATTAAATAAATAGCATTTTCATCAATGTCCGTGGCTTGTCCTTCATGCTTTTCAATTTCGGGCACATCACAAGGCGTATCCGCGGGTAATACCACAGAACGCTTCTTTCGGTCAAATAAACCTACACAGGCAATACGGTTTTTTGCAGAGCCGTGTTTTCCGGATTTGTGGTGCTCGGATTCAAGGACAACACAAGGCTCGCCATCAACCATAAAATAGTTTCCCTTTTTCAATTGGTTAGCTTGTTTTTTAGTGTAACTCATAGAAATTCACCAATATGCTTCAAAATTTACAAAAAAATAAAAAATTGCCGAAACGTGGGCGTTATTTATTTGCGCTCGATTTTTTTGCTTTCGGCGCTTTTGGTGCAAGCTTGTAGGGTTCGAGGTCAATAGATTGCAATTTGTCATCCGGAATTTTTCCGTTATCGTAGTCTTTCCAGAACTTGTCCATGTTGTAATTCTTCGCGCAAGAATCACAAACCAAGGTCATATCATCGCCCTCACTGACTTCCACTTCTTTCTTACATAATCTGCATACAAAAGTTTCATCTTCAATTTCTTCATCTTCATCATCAATGATTTCTTCTTCTTCTTCTTCTACGACTTTCTTCTTCGCCATTGTGATCACCTTTTGAAAGGATCGAAAACAAATAAAAGATGACAAATTTGCTATTATCGTTCATGCGTTTTTTTTTATGGAAATTTTGCTCGAATGCCTTATTTCGATACATCTATAGGGTTAGTCTCGATAAAAATAAAAAAAGATGAGATTGTAAGGGATTTCGGCTTTGGAATTCATACTTATTTATTCTAAAGGGAATTCCCGCTCTAGTATTATTTTTTGTCCCGAATCTGCAGATCTTTTATGCGCGAGGAGGATTTGGTGAGAAAAGATGTTATCTTGGAGATCGGTAATCGGATCTCGATGATCTTTGATTGCATGGTAGAAGTCTTCTAATAAATAAGCAATACCGGTAAAATCGATAAGAGGAATGGCGGTTTCTATTGCGTCTCCAATTAGATCTTCGACCAACACCTTCTCTTTCTTCTCATAAAAATCAACATACGGAGCGGCTTTTTCCGGCTTAATTATGGTGCCTTTTTCTCCGTAGATCGCGATGTTTCCATGCCATCCAACGGAGTTCCCTTTTGTGCCCATGGATCCGAAATAATTTACAAGCACGTTTTCGGAGAAAAGCATCGAACTTGAACATGTAGCTCGGATCTCCAAGGGATATGAACTCGGCTTTTGCGCTATGGCCATCACCGACTCACAGCGTTTATTGCCGAGCAGCATCCTTATCAAATCAAACTGATGAATTCCGATATCATCTAAATACATATCCGGGAGTGTAAACCGCCAACTTTTTGCGGGATCATCAATCCAATACCAATGGCTTTCAAAAGTCAATGATTCGATGGCTCCGATCGTGCCTTGCTTGATAAGATATTCGATCATCCGGAATAAAGGTTCTCCCCTTAACGTCTGTCCCGCCATTCCTTCTAAATCGGTTTTTGAGTTCAATAAACGAACTAAATCAATCGCTTGTTCCCACGTATCCGTGAGCGGTTTTTCCAAAATGATATGTTTGTTCGCCTCAATCACTTTCTTTGCAAATTCGTAATGGAGCCAATTCGGAACGGTTATTGCAACCGCATCGCAATCCGACTTTTCCAATGCAAGATCGAGATTCGTGAATCGCAGATGTTCGGGAATTTGATATTTTTTGCCCACTTCTTTGAGTGTCTCGTCCGTTTTTGCAACGAGTCCGGCGATCTCCCAATTTTGACTTGATTTTGTCGCTTCAAGATAGGTTTTTCCGAATTTTCCGCCCACCACCAACAACTTCATGATTTTATTTGTTTTTGATGGAATATATCTTTTATCGAGGATTCAATATAGGGTTTGGGCGAGAAATAGATTTCATTACCCGGAATTGGAATAAGAAAT
>CAZUTM010000035.1:29939-34964 GCA_964623665.1 uncultured archaeon | reverse complement strand
ACGGCACCAATGGAATCTACAGAATCACGATTAACTGTCAGAACCTTGCCCCGGGTCCGCATACCATCGATATCGCGGTCAACAAGACCTACTATGAAAATCAATCGCTCTACTTCGTGTTTACGCTTCATGTGAATACTACATTCACGCTGCTCACCTATGAGAGCCAGAATAATTCGATCTATTATCGAAACACAATGTTGAATATCGACGTGAATTATCAAGATTTGGTATTGGCAACAGGAATCAATTCGGCCAATGTTTCATGGACCCTTAATTCAACCATCAACGGATGGACCACCACGACCAACGGCACCAATGGAATCTACAGAATCACGATTAACTGTCAGAACCTTGCCCCGGGCCCCCACACCATCTATATCGTGGTCAACAAGACCTACTACCAGAATCAATCGCTCTACTTCGTGTTTACACTTCATGTGAATACCACATTCACGCTGCTCACGTACGAAAGCCAGAACAATTCGATCTATTATCGAAATAACAATTTCAATGTAAGTGTTAGCTTTTTGGATACCGTTCTCAATCAAGGGATCAATTTAGCAGAAATACAATGGTGGTTTAATGGAATCAATCAAGGAACATTCACCACAAATAATGGCTCATCGGGGATTTATAATATTACTGTATATTGCTTGAATCTCACCCCAGGCCCTCAGAGTATTTATATAACGGTAAATAAAACGAACTATATTAACCAGAGTCTCTATTTCTTATTTGAATTGCGAGTAAATACGAGTTTAACCCTAATTCAACACGAAAGCCAGAACAATACAAAGTATTACACCACCGCAGCGTTCAACATTACCGTGAGATACTGGGATGTTGTATTAGATCAAGGAATCAACGGTGCGACCGTTCAATGGTGGGTAAATGGCGCGAATCAAGGGTCTTTCACAATCGGAAATGGGAGTGTCGGCATCTATAATATTACAATAATCGTTTCTCTGTATAATTATGGAAATAATGTGATATACATTGAAGTTTCCAAACAATACCATCTATTGAGATCTTTGAATTTTGTATTTATCAGAAATGCTCCGCCCGTGATCTCCAATCAAGATATCCTCGTGAATTTACCCCAATGGAACCAACCGATGAATTTCGCAGATTTCAACGTCGATTTGACATCATACACCTCGGATCCGGATAGCCCAATCAATCAACTCTATTGGTCGATTTCCGGTGTGAATACTTCCTTATTTACGGTGATAAATACAACAAACTTCATTTATCGGTTCAGTTCAATCAGTTTTGGATACGGAGCAGACCAATTCTTAGTCCATTTGTATGACGAAGAAGGATATATGGTTCAGATAAGCATTACTTTAACGGTATTTCAAGGAAATATTCCGCCAAGTATTAACCAAACGATCAGAAACCTTTCGATTTGGGTTCAATTGGAGGATTTCGGGTCATTCCAAATCGATTTCTCCCCCTATGCAATAGATCCGGATAATTCATTATCAGAATTATATTGGAGTATATCAAACATCAATACATCTCTTGTGACGGTCTCGAATTCTACGAACCACATATTCCAATTCAACTCGGTTCTGAACGCATTCGGAAACAACACATTCACACTCTTCCTTTCCGATGGAGAATACACGGTCAATGTTTCGATTAATTTGGTGGTTATCTCCGTGAATGATGCGCCGATTATCTTAAACCCTGCTGTAATTCAATCAAATCCCAATTGGACACAAGAACAGAATTTCGCGTCATTTACCTTGAATTTAACCTCCAATGGATCGGATGTCGAAACGGCAAGCGAAAATCTACAATGGGCTATCGTAGGACTCGATGGATTTGTCCTCCTTTCGGGTAATGGTACCACGGTTCTAAACTTTTCCTCGATCGTGAACATGACCGGAACTCGCGTGTTCTATCTCTTCTTAATAGATGAGGACGGTGCAAGCGTAAATATCACGATTTCATTCGTTATTACACCCTATTTCATTCCAAGAGTGACGATTACATTAATTGGAAATAATCCATCCTCCAACGGATCGTATCAAATCGTTTGGACACCCTTGTCTATACCGAATTATCCGAACATGAAATATGTTCTGTATATTTCGACCACATCCATTTCCTCTGCAAGCGATTTAGCTGCATTAACACCGATATACGAAGGCACAGATGCATCATATTCGAATTTTATAGGCCAATCAGGGACATATTATTTCGTTTTGATTGTTAAATCAGATTATGTGAACAGTGATATTTCAAATGTGATTGAATTTGTGGTTCAAATTCCGATTCCCGAAGAGCCAAATAATGAAGAACCTCCATCCATTAATACATTCATCATTATAATAATTATCGTCGGAAGCATCGGGTTGGTTTTTGGATTATCATTTAGCTTAAAGAAAAGAAATAAAAACAGGGTATAAGTCCCCGTTCATCTGTATTTTTTTCAATAATCATTTTTTGCTTTTCTACATGAATTTTTATAAGAATTCTTCAGAGGATTGAAGCGGCTTTTGCTAACCGAGTTAAAAGTAGAGAGATTTGTTTTTTTTAAGAAAAATACACTTAACATTTAGTTTCGTAAAGCATCAAACTAAAAAATCGAAAATATGATACAATCATAATCAATCTAAAGCGAGTAAATGAGATATATCTCATTCGGAAGCAAAGTTCTTTTTATTTCATTTTGATTGGCGGGAAATTCGGTAATTTTAACAATTTCCGAAATTTCAAATCGTTTGTTTTCTGTTCCAATGAAATCATTCATATTATTTATCAAAACCTCTTTTCTTTCGTGCCAATTCTTGTTCATTATAATCAGCATCCGTTCGGTCGAGGTTTTTGACTCTTTTAGCATAACAAGAATGTTTAAATCGGGATATGGAATATGGTACAGCCATGTTTCTTGATGCATGATGGGAACAAATAGATTTAATTGATTGATTCGGCAAATTTCGTCTCTTATATCGAACACCGGTGTTTCCCAATGTTCCGGCAAAGTGTTTACAACATCAATTTTCCTTCTGAACCCGAACTCGTACCCGATCGGGATCATTAATGATTTGGAAAATAATGAAGAGAAGTAATATTTCATGATGGAGACATCTTTTCTACCGCCCGATTCGGCAGCAAGCCTCTCCGTATCATGAGATTCCGGAAAAGAAATGGAAGGAGAGATGCTTCCAAAAATGTTTTCTTGAATGATCGCCCAAGGTCGGGTATAATCCCACCATTTTGAAGAGTTAAAGATATAATCAAATCCTGCTTTTACAATGGTTTTCATCTGTTCTTCGCGGCATCCGAGAGTTTCTGCCAAAAATAGCACTTCGGGGTTTTTGCTTTTTGCGTGTTTGATCAATAACTTCCATAATTTATTGGGAATCTGGTATGCGGCATCGCATCTGAAGCCATCAACGCCTAAATCTAGATAAAAATCAATCAGACTGAGCCAATAATTCCATAATCCGGTACTTTCTCCATTCTCATTGTCCATTTCGGCCAAATCGCCCCAGACTGTAATATTATTGGCATTTGCAGGATCAATTGCAAAGGGATTTCTAATTTTCCCATTATTATCTTGTTTGAACCAGTTCTGATGTTCTTTGATAAGATCCGAGTCGATCGCGCTGTGATTAATGACCAAATCAATGAAGACAAGGATATTT
Organism: uncultured archaeon; assembly: GCA_964623665.1. GTDB lineage: Archaea > Asgardarchaeota > Lokiarchaeia > Sigyniarchaeales > Promethearchaeaceae > CAZUTM01. The sequence goes on along the minus strand of CAZUTM010000035.1, from coordinate 31,302 downwards.
CTTGGTTCACAAACCTCTTCTTTGATTTCTTTCGCAAGAGGTCCCATTAATTTAAGATCGGGTTTGCATGGCGTTAATTGATGAATTTTATTTATGAGATCTTTGAAAAGAGTCCAATCCGGTAATCCTTGCGGATGAAAATAACGATTGAATTCAAAAAAGTTTTTTATGGAGTAAAGTGAACCGGAAAAGCCAGTTTGATTCACCGGATTAAAGTAAATCGCATTGAAGCCCATCTCATGAGCCCGAAGGACATGAGAATACCACTTATCAACTGTCCCCACGAGTCGCGGGAAAATATTGTATATAATGAGGGAAGGTGGCGTTTGAGCATCCATCAATTTCCAAAATATAGGATGCTTTGAAAGCTTTGCTCCTTCCATTGCGAAAACATCTTTGTATATAAAGCAATGAATTTTTTATCGAAACTTTCGCGCCAAGTGCGCTTAAGAAATTAAAATTCGTTTACCGCGGGGGAATAGCGGATCGAAGATTTGACCGAAAACTTTAAATATCGGTGAAAAAAATTGCAAAGTTTTAATTTGGCTCATTTATTTTTGTGATGTAATGCTTAGTGATCAGATAAAGGTTATTGATAAAATTCGGTTTGGAATCCTTTCCCCGGAAGAAATTAGAAAGATGTCAGCCACAAAGATCGTAAATGCAGACACTTATGATGAGGAAGGACTTCAAATTCCAACGGGATTAATGGATCCGAAATTGGGAACCATCGAACCCGGGCAGCGATGTGCAACGTGCGGGAATCGTGTGGAACAATGTCCCGGCCATTTTGGACATATTGAATTGGCGAGGCCTGTTGTTCATGTATCTTATGCTAAAATTCTATTAAAAATATTACGAGCAATTTGTCCCAAATGCTCAAGATTGATGTTAACCGAGGATCAAATCAACAGATTCAAGGATAAGCAAGATAAGTATATGCGTATTTTTAAGAAAACGGATAAAAAATTACAAAATTTGATTTTTAAAAACGCAAGAAAAGCGAAAACATGTCCCTATTGCAGTGCAGAAAAGAAGAAAATCACAATCGAAAAGCCGACGACATATTACGAAGAATCGGATGAGGAAAAAGAGGTAAACAAAGAACAAGGCGGACCCCCAAAGAAAGTTCAAGGGCAACCGGGCTCAAGGAAATTAACGACCATAGAATTATTGGACCGGCTTGAAAAAATGAATCAAGATGATTGTTCATTAATGGGAATTAATCCGGAGACCGCACAAGCAAAATGGATGATTCTCACGGTGCTTCCAATTCCCCCCGTTTGTGTTCGACCTTCTATTACTCTCGATTCCGGAATTCGGAGTGAAGATGATTTAACTCATAAGCTGGTTGATGTTATTC
>CAZUTM010000035.1:0-29929 GCA_964623665.1 uncultured archaeon | reverse complement strand
TTAACCAAAGATTAAGAGAAAATCTTGATTCCGGGGCACCGCAATTAATTGTAGAAGATTTATGGGAACTTCTCCAATATCATATTACCACCTATTTCAATAATGAAGTTGCGGGCATTCCCCCAGCGCGTCATCGCTCGGGTCGTGCATTGCGAACGTTGACTCAACGGTTAAAGGGAAAGGAAGGTCGATTTAGAAGCAACCTATCAGGTAAACGGGTAGATTTTTCTGCACGTACTGTCATTTCCCCAAATCCGCATATTTCGATCAATCAAGTTGGAGTACCCGTAAAAGTCGCAATGATCTTAACCGTTCCAATTTATGTCACCGAATTTAATATTGAAGAACTCAAACAAGCAGTAATTAACGGTCCGAACAAACATCCGGGCGCAAATTACATTGTTCGAGATGATGGAAAGCGTATTGATTTGAGATTTGCGAAAAAGCGTGAATTAAATGCAGCATCTATCAAACCGGGATTCATTATTGAAAGACATCTGAAGGATGATGATATTGTTCTGTTCAATCGACAACCAAGTTTGCACCGAATGTCGATTATGGCTCATCGGGTAAAAGTAATGCAAGGACAGACATTTAGGCTTGCACTCACGGTTTGTCCGCCGTACAACGCAGATTTTGATGGAGATGAGATGAACCTTCATGTTCCTCAATCCGAAGAAGCAAGAACTGAAGCAGAGTATCTTTTAAAGGTTCAAGAACATATCATCAGTCCAAGGTACGGAAACCCGATTATTGGAGGTATTCAAGATTTTATTTCGATGGTGTATATGTTCACCAGGAAAGAAATAAGACCTGGGGTTCCAAACCTTTTTACTATCAAAGACACCTATAACTTGATTCATTGGGGTCGAATATTCGATCACAAACCGTATTTTAAGATTGATGACCTCAAACCGATAAATCCAAACGATGAACGAATTAATTGGAAATTTACTGGAAAGGAAATCTTTAGCACGCTGTTGCCATACGATTTGAATATGGAATTGCAATCAAAATTCTGCAAGAAATGCGAAAAATGTGAAAAACAAAATTGCCCATATGATGCATACGTTTACATTCGAGGAGGAAAATTATTAGCCGGAGTTATAGATGATAAATCATTCGGAGCGGGTAAATCTCATTCAGTATTAGCACGGATTATTCGGGATTATGGAAATGTCAGGGGCGCGCAATTTCTCGATGATGCGACCTCTATGCTTATTTGGGTAATTATTCTCAATGGACTAACCATGGCAATTGATGAAGTCGATATTGGCCCCACCCGTCAAGAGATTTTAAATAATATTAGCCAAGCAGAGGACCAAGCATCGAAATATATTCAAGCATTTTTCAATGAGGATGAAGAGGTACTTCCTTGCGATCCCGGAAAAACCCTTGAAGAGACCTTGGAAAACAAGCTTATGGGGCTTGCAAATGAAGTCAGAACTAAAGCAAGTGAGATTGCGGCACGACATCTCGGTGATAATGCACACAGTGTAATTATGACAAAATCCGGTGCAAGAGGAAATGCCTTGAATTTAGGGCAAATGGCAGCATGCGTAGGACAGCAAGCAGTTCGTCAGAAACGGATTCACAGAGGATATACCGGAAGAACGTTACCCCACTTCAAATTAAAAGATTTGTCCTTGAAAGCCAGAGGATTTGTAAGCTCTTCCTATCGGGTTGGATTAAGTCCAATCGAATTCTTTTTCCATGCTATGGGTGGTCGTGAAGGGTTGGTGGATACCGCCGTTCGTACGTCTTCATCTGGATATATGCAAAGACGGTTAGTCAATGCTTTACAAGATATGATTGTAGAAAATGACTTAACCGTGAGAATCTCGGATGGAAGTATCATCCAATTTAAATATGGAGATGATAAGATTGATCCCGGAAGATCGGATGCTGGAAAACCCATCGATCTCGAAATAACAAAAATTAAAGCCAGAGCACTGAAAGATATGATGAGCATCGAAAAAGATATTAAGCGAAGAAATCCGAATGTTGAATTAAACGATGAAGAACCGCCTAAGCACTTAATTAACAACGATGAGGAAGAGATTCATACCTATACAGATGAACCCGAAGAAATCCCGAACTTGAAAGGCTACGAACAATCGCTTCTTAAATTGATGGAAAAGAGATCTATCGAATTAAGAAAAGTGTCCAGCATCGAGGAATTAAGCGAACCCGATGTGAGCGTATTATTACAGATGAATTCCGGTGCTCAAAAAGAGGAAACGATACAAGCAGCAAGCAATGTCCAACAAAAAGGAACTCCAAAACAATCAACAGAATTATCTGATAAAGAATTACAAGAAATTTATGAAAAAGAAAATCAAGGGAAGCGCGCGGTATGGAAAGGAAAGATGACTGATGCCTATAAGGCTTGGAAAAAGGAGTATTTAGCAAAACAGAAATAAAAAATGTATGGAGGAAAAAAAGATGGTAAAGCAAGGAACAGAAAAAATTATTGAAAAATCGCTAAGAGATTTAGAATTTCTTGGTGTGCCTTCTCTAATCATAAGAGATCTGAAAAATCTTTTCGAAAAAGAAAATTTTGACGAGGATCAGATACATTTTCTTATCGATCAAACGTATACCTCTTATGAAAGATCCAAGGTATTTCCGGGTGAGCCCGTTGGGACAATTGCTGCACAATCCATTGGAGAACCAGGAACCCAGATGACGCTTCGAACCTTTCACTATGCGGGTGTTGCAGAATTTTCGGTTACATCTGGATTACCGCGTTTAATTGAAATAGTTGATGCGAGACGTAACCCTTCTACTCCAGTGATGAATATCTATTTGGATGAGGAACATAAATATGATAAGGAGAAAGCAAAAGAAGTGAATCGACAAATTGAACAAATCCGTGTTGAAATTTTATGTTCCGAAATTGAGATCGATATGACCGACAACACTATAGTTTTAAATGTAATTCCCGCACTTCTCGAGGATAAAGGTGTCACAATCGAAGAATTGATGGATAAAATTAAGCGATACAAGAAAAAGGGCAGCATTAGCTATAATGAAGAAGAGAACCAAATTATTATTGATCCTGAGATCGATGCCTTGGATAAATTACAGAAATACCAAGAAAGAATAAAAAAAATCATCATCAAAGGCATAAAAGGGATCAAACGTTCAAGGATTTTCAAAAAGAAAGGAGAATCCGAATTCCAAATCCAAACTGAAGGCTCAAATTTTACAGAAGTCATGCAAATTGAAGGAGTTGACAAATACCGAACATATTGCAATCATATACATGAAATTGAAGAGAATCTGGGTATAGAAGCGGCGCGGGCTCTCATCATTCGAGAATCCGAAAAAGTGCTTCAAGATCAAGGATTGGGAGTTGATAAACGACACCTTTTATGTATGGCCGATCTGATGTGTTCGACCGGCTCGATCAATCAAATCGGTCGTCATGGTATTTCCGGTATCAAAGAATCGGTTCTTGCAAGAGCAGCTTTTGAAGTCACAATTACCCAATTAATTGCAGCATCAATAGCGGGTGAAGAAGAGCATCTCTTGGGTATTCCGGAAAATGTTATCATCGGTCAATTGGTTCCTATTATCGGTACCGGTGCAGTGGATGTTATTCTGGATAATGATGGCTACAGAGAACAAGTTGAAAAGAAACAATCCGTCCAAAATTAAAACGCTAAATTTACGTCACTTCCTTTTTTTTGATACAATTTTATTTTAAAACGCTTGTTTTGAAAGCATATTTTCATTTTTATTTTTCAAAACATTAAAATTCAATTTCGCCTTTTTATTAATAATATTTGATAAGTGAAAAAACATGGCTAAACATGGTCAAGTGCTTCAAATTAAGAAGAGAAAAAGAACTTCAAAGAAAATGGTCTTTGATATTCAAAAAGCAGTAAACGTTGCTATAAAAACGGGTAAGACGATCATCGGAACCGATCGTGTTGTCAAATATATTGCAACGAACCCTGTAAAATTGGTGCTGTTAGCAGAAAATGCACCCGCAACCACAACCGATGCGATTGATCTTTATGCTTCCGCTGCCGAAAACCTTCCGGTGTACAAATGCAATCTGAACAGTTATGATCTCGGAAATGCTTGCGGGAAACCGTTCATGGTTGCTTGCCTCGGGATTATAGAAGAGGGAAGTTCAGACATCTTAAAAGTTCTCGAAGAAGAATAAATATCACGAAATTTTCAATTATACCCTTTTTTCGCTAATAATATTCTCTGTTTCTAACTTTAACGCATTAAAATTTGACAGAATTCGATAAAAGGGCAGAATAAACCAGATATAAAGGTAGAAACGAAATCAAAACTTTAAAAAAGCACTTACGCTTTTTTCTCTTATGGGTAATAGTAAATCCCCGCTAGGTGAGTTTTCTGCTCGTCAATTAAAGAAAAAGCGACAGAAATTTCGCTGGTCAGATGGAGATTATAAAAGAAGGATGCTGAGAACTAAAGTCCTTCGAAATCCATTGCTCGGTTCACCGAGAGCTAGCGGGATCGTGTTAGAAAAGATCGGAAGAGAAAGTAAACAACCAAACTCTGCCATCCGAAAATGTATTCGAGTTCAGTTAAGAAAAACGGGAAAGGTAATCACCGCGTTCTTACCTCGAGATGGGGCATTATTGAAAGTAGAAGAACACGATAATGTAACCGTTATCGGTATTGGTGGTGCAATGGGAGGACCTATCGGAGACCTTCCCGGAGTTCGTTGGCAAGTTGAGAAAGTGAACAACACCAGTTTGGATGCAATACTTCGAAAAGGAAAGGAGAAAGGTTCAAGATAAAGGTGAAATGAAATGGCAAGAAAGAAAAAAGAAGAACAAGCGACAGAGGGGCAAGCAAATGCAGCACCTCAAGAAGTCAAAACGGATGCAAAACCAGCAGAAAAACCTGAGGAACCGGCAAAACCAAAAGAAAAAGCCGAAACAAAAGCAGAACCTAAACCGGAAATTCCCTCTACCCTTCCCAGCGATCTTTTAGATGAAGAAGTTGAAGAATCCGAGACGGAGAGCGAAGAGCCAAAGGAGAAACAAACCTTTAGCGCCGAATTGCTTGAAAAAGTCCGGCTTTTCAACAAATGGTCGTTTAAAGATATTACCGTAAATGATGAAAGTTTGGTCAATTTCATCAATTTGCGACCCATTATTATCCCACACACTTCAGGAAAGCACTCTGCGAAAAAATTCTGGAAGTCTGAAAAAATATCAATTGTTGAGAGATTTGTTAATAAAATGTTAGCACCTGGGTTGGTCGGAAAAAGGATCAAAGGAAGAGGTGCCTCTCACTATATGGGTAAAAAACAAAAAGCACTTCAAATCTTATATAACGCCTTTGTTATTGTTGAAGCAAAAACCGGAAAAAATCCAATTCAAGCACTCGTGGATTCGATCATAAACGTAGCACCTCGAGAAGAAATCACGCGTATTTCGATGGGAGGAATTTCTTACCAACAAGCAGTCGATATCTCACCACAACGAAGAGTGGATCTTTCAATTAAATTTATTATTCAATCCACCCTTGGTCTTGCATACAACGGATTGAAACCTATCGATGAATTGATTGCCGACGAACTTATCCTTTCATCCAGAAATGATGTCAATTCGAAATCCATTAAAAGACGTGATGAATTGGAACGGATTGCATACCTCGCTCGGTAAAAATCGCTCGAACTATCGATCAATCATTATCAGTCAAGAGAAATCCATTCAAAAACTACTCATTTTTTTATTTCGGTTTTTCTTTTCAGTGAAGCAACAGAGAGTGTGAAAATATGAAACGCTTAGGAATGATCGGAGGTTTAACGTGGAAAAATACTATTGAATATTATGATAAAATCAATAGCATAGTGAATCAGCGGTTAGGTAAATGGAGTTCGGCTGAAATCGTATTATTTTCATTAAATTTCCAACAAATATTCAATTGGCAAACGAAAAACGAATGGAACGAAATATTAGAGGATATTCGAAAAAAAAACAAATAATTTAGAAGCAGCCGGTGCTGAATGTTTATTTCTATGCTCCAATACCCTTCATAAAATCGCATCCGATTTACAATCTCATATAAAAATACCGCTTTTAGATGTAAGAATCGCCGTGGCCGAGAAGATACAAAACTCAGATCTTCATAAGCCTTTGCTGCTGGGTACAAAATTTACCATGGAAGGATCCTTTTATCATGATTTTATGGAAAGATATAACATTAAAATCACAATTCCTTCTAAGGAGGACCAAAATCGATTGAATACAATCATATACGAAGAACTCGGAATAGGAATTATAAATGAACATTCCAAAGCATTTGTTTTAAATATGATAGAAAAGTATAAATCATATTCTCAAATAGACTCGGTGATTTTGGCTTGTACAGAACTTCCACGTCTAATTAAAACAGAGAGCATCGATGTTCCGATATTTGACACAATGGAACTGCATATAAATAAAGCGATCGAGTATATTCTCGGGTAAAGATGCCTTATTTTAAATATTCAATGAGATTTTCATTCAAATCCCCTTCATGATAGTAATGCCAAGCATTTCGGTATAAAATTTTGATGATATTTCCTTCTTTATAATTTTTCTCTTCGTTAGGGATGAAGAATATTCCCGCTAACCCTTTTTTCACGGCATAATCTATTCGTTCCAATACCTTTCTTTTTAATTCGATTCGACTTCTTGTTTTTGGGAGCCGAATTCCGGGAATAAACCCCATTCGATGATCTTTTTCAAAACTATAACAATCCAAGACCAAAAAGGTTTCTGATTTGAGGTATCTCGAATATAGCGAAGGATGGTTTAATGGAATCCCCGAAAAGTCAGAATCCTCTAAAGTATGAATCATAAAATCTTTTTTCGCTCGTTTAATGTATTCAAATTTATAATCGCTTTCGGAAAATACAAATTGTACAAATTTATTCTTTTTATTTAATCCATTGAGATATTCATTCAGATGAGAATATAACTTAGATGATGTTTGCCGATACATTTCACTTGTTGGAACATCTATTCCGGACCATAATACTAACGTTTCATGAATACCAATGATGCCAATTGAACATATGACTCGAAAGTCACTTCTTTCGAAGAACAATTCATTGGATTCAAAGATTTCCTTTCCCTCGAAGCATTCATTGACTAGATTCGCCCAATTCGAATATGTATTTCGAGATTTCTTCATCACCGCATACTTCAGCTCAAATAGATAAGTGAGTTTATCAAAACATCTATTTAACAATTCAATAAACTCATTTTCATCATTTGTCCTATTCCAAAGCGAAGCCAAGTTGATAGTAAATTTATCTAACACAATGGCACCTTTGTTCATTTCATGTTTTTCGATTTTGGCCATTGTTTGTTCATGAAATGCGATCGAATTGGCATCCTTCTTTTCTTCTCCATTATCAAATGAAAATATTATCGGATAATCGACCGCGCTTGTTATAAGGAAATCCAGTAAGGGATTTTTACCCTCCCCCTTTGCGACAAAATCTACAATAGCATCCAGCGAAGATTTTTTAAGGGTTATATTGGTCAGAGGGAGTTCAACGAGCATTTTCGGCCCATGGAGGGCGAAGGTCTGGAAAAACGTTTGAATAGCATTAAGTGAATTGTTATCAGCATTAAGAGTGATATTTAAAATAATCTTATATCGAAACCTATAATCCGTGAATATCCGAAAAAGCAGAGAGATAGGCTTGGGAACTGAGGTGTCCCATAAAAACAGGAATTGGTCAAAATCCATAATAATAAGGCCGCCAAAAAAGAATTCGGTTATCGCAAAGAGCTGGTCCTCCACCATCTTATAAAACGAAACATCATCCATTGTAGATAATTCAATATTTGATTTTGCCCTTGTGATATAGCGTATCAAAGCTTTCGAAGTCAAGCCGAGGGATAAGGGTTTTGTGAAATATGTCGAAATATTGTTAAGATAAATCATACCATCGATGATCATTTCTGAAATCGCTCTCGGAATGCCGTTCAGTAACAAATATTGTTCCGACACCAAACTTCCCGCAAAAGTATGGAGATCATCCGGTTTTTCAAACAGATTTTGACCGATGAGATATTGTTTAAAGTCAAAAGGAGGAATTCCGAGTCGAGTTAAGGCATGCCGCTTTTCTTCTAATCCATGTTCGATCAAAATTCCATTGATGAACTCACGAATCAGCGGGGTTGTTAGGTATTTAACTTTTGAAGCGAAAAGACGGGTTCGAGCCTCTTTAGCCAGCAATCGGGCATCTTTCTCGGTGAATCCGCCTTCCTTAATCAAGAATTCTATGATTTCGTTCTCATTAAACTCCTCTTTTTCATAATTTGAATTGCGTATGTAGACAGGGCTCCCGCGAGTCTGCACCGTTTCTGAAAAATCGACAAGTATTTCCACAATTTTTTTCCCATAAGGAGATAAATAATAACCGGTGTCTTTATCTCCTTCAATCATGCCCGCTTCGAGCAGATCTTTTAAATGGTATTTTAGGTTGACTGCATCTTTTTCTCGCTTGTCGATTTCATGCATTATCTCGCTATATTTCATACTTCGTTGGCTGTCGCTTAAAAAATCGAGAATATTTAATTTGGTTTTGTTAGACAAAATCGCAAGATTTCCTTGGAGCGTTGTGGGATCCTTTTTGTCCCTTTCCTTCTCTTTTTCTTTGCCACCGTTTTTATTACCGCTTTTCTCAGATGCATCTTGTATCTTAACGCGTTGTCCGATTTTCCCTACCTTTTCTTTAGAAGGATTATTTTCCTTTTTCCGAGGATCTTGCTGGTTTTTCTCTAACATAACCCTCTAATAGCAGCGCTCCCATAAAAATTTATCACGGTTCAAACATCTACAAACAAGATTTAATCCGGCATCCAAGATTAAACACTATTTAATCCGGGGTTGTCTCGACACCAAAATGAATAAATATTTTAAAAAATGCATAAGGGAATGATCATTCCCAATGAATATATATACTCCGCGCAGAGCATGTATAAATCTATCCACGTATTCTTTTTTTGAGTTTAATATTTAATAAAAAATTAAGATTTCTATTAAAAGAATTTATTTTTGGGATCATTGGACACACTCGAATACTTTTTTCTATTCGCTAAATGTTCTGACTGACTCCCCTCTTGTTCATGATTATCTCGAGGCTTTCGGTCATCCCTCCGAGGCCCCGATGATGGTCCTTGCCGTTTAGCACGGTGATCTCTTTGATCACGACTCGGACGATCTTTTCTTGAGTCGTTTCTGCGATTTTGTTGTGGAGATCTATTGTATTGATTTTGTTTATCTCGCGGTTTTCCATTTTGGGATCTTGCATTTTTTCCATGAAACCGGGAGGGTTTGCTATTTTTTCTCTCGAACTGTGATTTCGACACCTTGTCCCATTTTTCAATCCACGCTTTCATTCCCGATTTTACAAAAGCTTTCCGCTTCGGATAATCATCCGAAACCCAATACAACAAAGAGAAAAAGCGTTCTCTCCCCGCTTCTAATGAAATTTTGTTAATATCGACACCAAGTTTTTCTAAGAGAGAAAGATATGCTTGTTCAACCATCAATTGGAGTTTTCCTTCGATTTTCGTGTCTTCAACCTTAAACCCGTTTTCTTTAAGATATAAGCGGGCTAAATCAAATACATTTCCTCTACACATTTGAATGGTCTCTTCTTTCTGAATATTTAACTCTACTATGGCTTCTTTAATAATTTCCATCGTTTTATTTTTAGATGCGACATCAAAGAAGGAATTTTGATAAACTTCTAAGGGAATCTCTTTAGTAAGGAACATATCGGTTTCTATCCGATATATTCCGATTACGGCGCCACCTACAAGATCTCCGGTTCCAGCATCATCTATTTGAATCGTTATTCCTTTCTACCCCCTTTTCGGGCATTTTGCTTTAAAATGATTTGGCTCACTTATTTCTTTGCATTTCAAAATCAATAAAAATTTTTAATGCCTCACATAAACTCAATTTGAAATACAATTTTTTTACCTTTTAACATTCATAAAATTTTCCCATTCATTTCATATTATTAATGATCGTAATTTTATTGAGTTTAAACCGTTGACATTCGAAGATCGATATATTTTTATAATTGAAAAACAAATGTAACAATCGAACCCGTTTTGGTGATTTAAATGGTCGATTTTGATGCGTTTCATGAACTCTTTGTAGAAAAAATCAACAAGAAAAAGGAAGACCCGACAATATTCGGCGAGGTTACGATAATGGAGTCAGAACCAGATAATATATTGATAAAATACAGAGAGTTTATAAAGAATGGCAATTCCTATTTCGAATGCCCTTTTTGCTTGAACTTATTTATTGATGAATATTATCTCAAAAAGCATATTTTGCGAAAGCATAATGACATTTTATATTGATCCAACGAGCTCTTCACAATGATGTCGATTCGGACAGAATAAATTCCATGGGTTTATAGGAATATTTTATTTGTTGTCTTCGGGGCTTATATTTTAAATCCGTTAAATAAATTCTTTGGTTGGCGGTACGATCGAAGGAGTACCATTTACCGTTCTCGTCTAGCCAAAGATAAAGGTTCGTGGGATCATCTGGCCAATTATATCGAGAATAAAAATTGAAATCTTTCTTTAATAGATTAGAACGATGACTTGAATGGAAAGGTTCGAAATCCAACCAATCCGGTGCATCTATAACCTCGGATAGCTCAAAAAGTGGTAATGAATTTTGAAATCCGAGGTTTTGCCAAATAATAACGGCAAAATTGTAATATAGCTTGAGTGCTTCGGGGTATTTCTTCCACATAATAGTGGCGGGATGATGCACCCATCCTCGATACGCTTTTCCATCGAGGCGGGGTGCTCCTTCAATTGCTTTGATGAGTTGCATCGCTTCAACCCGCTGTTTTCCGAGCCTTTTTTGATCGAGGGATTTCAAAGAAACAATAAAATTCGCATAGGGGAGAAACGTTTGCATTACTTACAAATAAAATTACTCAATTATTTAGCCTTTTGGCTGAATTTAAGAACCAAATAACGGACTTCATTTATTTTATAAAATGAGAAACGCTTTTTAATCTATACCAATCGGATTAATCGCGTAATCATGGCCTATGCAGAATTGTCGAACCTCTTTATGAGGGATTCATTTGTTGCAATTCGGACATTATTTTTCAATACTGCAGCAACATCCCAGCGGTTTTTGGAAAACGAAAACGCCATAATAACCTCCGAAATCGAAACATCTTGGTGAAGCGAAAGATTAACCCTTTGAAAATTACATATCAGAATTGTGTTCGGATGAAATCATAAAAGAGGTATTTCTTAACCGCTATATCAAAGAGATCCAAAAGTTTTTTACGTTCATTTTCAATTTTTTCCATGTGTTGGATATAATTTGCGAGATTTTGCTGATTGGAAATGAGCTTTTGATCGGGAAAATCCAAGACACCAATGGAAAATGGTTGATCGACCAATTGATTCCTCATGGCGTAAAGATCAGTCGGATAACGGTAATTCAAGATGATCTCAATGAGATATCTCAAACCGTTAGAGAAATTCTCGCACGGAAACCTCATTATGTGTTCACAAGCGGAGGATTGGGCCCTACGTTCGATGATATGACCATCGAAGGGATTTCCATCGGTCTGGGGATACAAGATAGCATCGATTTCAACGAACAATCATTGCAATGGTTGAGAGAGCGTTATGAATACGTGATTCGCACGCAAATGGTCAAGACAAAACCCGGAACCACAGCGGAGGATCTTCTTAATAGTTCTCGCAAAAAAATGGCAAAAATGCCCAAAGAATGTATTCCGATACGTAATTCCGTGGGAGCAGCACCGGGTGTGAAATTCCCCACTCATTTGACAAATGGATGCACTGAAATATATGCGCTTCCAGGTGTACCTTCGGAATTGAAAGCGATTTTTAGCGAATACATTCTTCCCGAGATCATGAAACAAATTAAAGGCCATAAATTCACGCAAGCAAGAATGGTCTTTGAAGATGTTGGAGAATCCAACCTTAGCGGCTATATTGGCAAAATTAAAGACCAATATCCCGAAATATGGATAAAAACACATCCCCACTTCAATATCGATCAAGAAAATAACAAACAATCATATTTTGTGGAGCTTCATTTGACTTCTTTCAATACTTGTGCGGATATTATCCCCAAAATGGATGAATTGCTTAACAATATTGAACAACGGGTGGTTTCATTAGGGGGAAGAATTATCAGTAAAGAGAAGACTCAACAACAAGGGTAATTTCAAATCCATGAGCTTTTTTAAGCAATTAATCAAGTCATCGATTTTTCGCAGTTTTCCGAATCAATATTGATAGATTCGGGACAACCAAAGATAAAAAAGACACCTATTATTTCAAAAAATATGGGTAAAAACATCGTCGAAAAAATTCTTGATTCTCATTTGATTGATGTTTCGGATGGAGAGATCGGTATTCGGATCGACCAGACATTAACTCAAGATGCTACGGGCACCATGGCATATCTTCAATTCGAGGCCATCGGGATAGAGAAAGTGAGAACCGAACTTTCTGTGAGTTATGTGGATCATAATACGCTTCAAATTGGGTTCGAAAATTCCGATGATCATGATTATTTACGAACGGTTGCTTCGCGATACGGTGTGAAATATTCAAAGGCGGGGAATGGTATCTGCCATCAAGTTCACCTTGAACGCTTCGGGAAACCCGGAAAGACGCTTTTGGGCTCCGATTCTCATACTCCAACCGGAGGAGGAATCGGCATGTTAGCGATCGGTGCTGGGGGGTTGGAAGTTGCTCTTGCAATGGCTGGACTTCCATTCTATATTCCAAAACCAAAGGTTTTGAAAATAGAATTGAAAGGATCTTTACCCGATTGGGTTTCTGCGAAAGATGTAATATTAAAAGTATTATCAATTTTAGGGACGAAAGGAAATGTTGGATATATCATCGAATATGGTGGAGAGGGGATTAAAACGTTGGATGTGCCTTCGCGAGCGACAATCACCAATATGGGGGCCGAATTAGGGGTTACGACTTCGATATTTCCTTCTGATGATCAAACCAGAAAATTCCTCAAGGCCCAAAAAAGAGAACAAGATTGGATTGAACTTCAAGCCGATCCCGATGCGAAATATGAGAAGATTATTGAAATTAATCTATCAGAATTGATTCCGTTGGCCGCGGCACCCCATAATCCCGGAAATATTACGACGGTTCGCGAAATCTCGGGCTTGAAGGTGGATCAAGTGGCAATCGGATCGTGCACGAATAGCAGTTATATGGATTTAATGGTGGTTGCAAACACGGTCAAAGATCGTTCGGTTTCCCCTGAGGTTTCAGCGTTATTGGCCCCCGGATCCAAACAAGTGCTTGAAATGATAGCCGCGAACGGGGCACTTCAGAATATCATTGCCTCGGGATTTAGAATCATGGAATCGGCGTGTGGATTTTGTATTGGGGCCGGTGCATCTCCACGAACCGATGCGATTTCGGTTAGGACGAATAACCGGAACTTTTTCGGAAGGTCGGGAACAGAAAGCGCTAAAATCTATTTGGTATCTCCGGAAACCGCGACAGCATGCGCGTTAACAGGAAAGATGACCGACCCTAGAGATTTAGGAATTCCTTATAACCGACCCCAATTACCCGAACAATTTATTATTAATGATGCGATGATTCTTGAACCCCATAACGATCCCAATGAACCGATCATTCGTGGTCCCAATATTAGTGAGCCGCCCAAAGTTTCGCCATTTTCTAATGATATAGAAGGTATCTGTGCGATTAAGGTGGGAGATAAAATCACTACAGATGATATCTCACCTGCCGGCTTTAGGTTAAAGTTTAGGTCTAATATTCCAAAGTATGCTTCGTTTACGTTCGAACTATTGGACAAAACCTTCGCGGAAAGAGCTTTAAAAAATAAGGAACAAGGAGTCGCCAATTTCATTATCGCGGGAGAATCCTACGGTCAAGGGTCCAGCCGAGAACATGCCGCCCTTTGTCCAATGTATTTGGGTGTACGCGCTGTTATTGCGAAATCCTTTGAACGGATTCATCATTCGAATCTTGTGAATTTCGGAATTCTTCCATTAATATTCAAAGACCCCGCCGATTATGATAAAATTGATAAATATGATAAAATTGCTTTACACAATATCAACTCGATAAAAACAAATAAAGAAATAACGCTTCACATTTCGGACAAAAACCTAGAAATTGTATTGACTCATAATTTAAGCGATCGGCAAATTGAGGTCATTTTAGAGGGCGGTTTGTTAAATAAGGCCAAAAAAGCCGCGTGAGGGCATTCCTTAACTAATTTTTTCTCAACAATTTTGATTTTCTTTTATTTTAGTTGTTCGGCCAATTCTGCAAAAATATCTTTTCGTCGGCATGTTTTGGTTAATTGTATTTAATAATTAACGTAATAATAGCGGAAATTCCGTTTCTTTAAATTAGATGCCCAATTATTGGAATTAGAAGGTGAAAATCGATGGAACAATCGATTTCTCAAAAAAAATCAATCGAAACAGAAACGGCACTTTATAAATTGCCTAAGTACTATCATTATGCTTTTTTGCGAAATTTAGATCCCGAAATCCGATTCTTTGAATCATGCTTTAAAAAATACGTGCCCTTTAAAGTCCAAAATTTATTGGAGCCCGCATGTGGAACCGGTGTTTATCTTGTCGAATTCCCGGATTACGGATATTCGATTACTGGCTATGATCTCTCGCAAGAGATGGTGGATTTTTCTAATAATCTGATTAAGGAGAAGGGCGTGGAGAGCAAAGCAAAAGCGGTTCAAGGAAACATGATAGATTTCATTACAGATGAAAAATTCGATTCCGCGTTTATTTGTTTAAATAGTTTAGGATATCTCAGAAAAGATGAAGACATCATCTCCCATTTCAAATATACTTCACAAATTCTAAGAAAGGGCGGAATTTACATCGTGGATATGTCATTCATGTGCAATGATTTAGCGCATGAAAAGAAAGATGATGAAACGTGGTATTCACATTATGACAATGTTGATATTGAAGCAACTTGGCAAATATATAAATATAGCATTCCGGAAAGAATCCGACACGTGAAATTAACCATGAAGATTAAAGATGGGGATAAAAAAATCGAGTTCGAAGAACTCCATGACCTCAGATTATGGATCTACGAGGAATTTATCGAATTGGCCAAGAAAGGAGGATTTGAATTGGTCGATATCTACGATGAACATTTCAAGAGGGTCGAAAAAAGAAAAGGAATCTGCGGAGAAGACTCATTTCTCTATATGATTTTGCAGAATAAATAGAATGATGTCGCCTTTTTTATCTTTTTAATCAATAAATTCGACCGAAAGGATTAAAAATAATGCAGGCTATTTGAAAGAAGAGCGTAAAATGAATAATGCAATGAATCCCGAAAATAAGTTTTATGTGTCGCTGAAGAACCTTTTCGTCGGTGAAAATGTCGAGGGCATTTCGGGCTATGTGAATTTAATGCGTATTAAGTCGAGTTATTTCAACCATGTGTTCAACAGCCTTAAGAATGAAATAGATAGTCAGATTCCGGATCCGGATTTTAAAACCGAATTTTATGATAAATTACATACTTTTTTCAACAGATATTTTAGCGACGCGGGCTCAATCTATTTTAATCGAACCCCATTCTTTCAAAATATTTACGAAAAAGTGTATTCCGACAAAAAGGATGTTGCATTATTCTGGAAAACCCATATGTTGTATTACGTGAAAACCGAAAAGCATTATACAAGCATAATGATCAAGGTTGATGGCTATAAAATCTATTTTGATGTATCGTCCCTTCAAGGAAAGAAGGCGTGGGAAAAAAGAGACCTCATTTATTCCCTTGCAGAACAGAAAAGTACGGAAAATAATGCAGACATTACTTTTAATGTGATCTATTCGGAAAGAGGTCGAACAACCAAATTAGATGAAATCATGAAAACCTTAAAGAAGAGAAATATTCAGATTTCCATGCAAACCTTGCAAAAAGCATTCAAGGTATTTGAAAAACAAAGCGAAATTGATTATTTTATCAATAAGGATGCCAAAAGATTTTTGAAAGAACAATTCGATCTTTGGATGTTTCAATATATCTTTTCCGATCTGACCGCTTTTTCGGAGATCAGAATCAATCAATTGAAATTTTTAAAAGATATGGCTTATAAGATCATAGATTTCATCTCGCAATTCGAAAACGAAGTCATGCTGATATGGAACAAACCAAAATTCGTTTTAAATTCACAATATGTCATCACACTGGATAGAATCGCAGCGCAAGAAACCGGAATCAAAATAATTGAAAATATAATTAACCATCCAAGTTTTGCTGAACAACTTAAAGAATGGAAAGAATTAGCGATTCTTCCGAATAACTCACCCGATATTCTAATAATTGTAAATAACGATAACACCCCAAGCCTGAACCCCTTGTATCGGTTTCTACCCATCGATACCATCCATTTCGATGACACGATTAAATACCAAATTTTATCCTTATTCAACGATTTGGATAACCAATTAGATGGATGGCTTATTCGAAGCGAGAACTACCAAGCGCTGAATACGATTTTACCCAAATTCAGAGATAAAGTGACCACAATTTATATAGATCCCCCGTTTAACAAGGAGAAAGATGCGGATTATTTCTATTCGGTGAAGTTCAAAAACGCCACATGGATAACGATGCTTGAAAATCGGATTCGATTGGCTCGAGATTTTTTGGTTGGGCATGGTAATATGTTCGTTCGCTGTGATTATAACGGAAATATGTTCGTTCGATTGTTATTAGATGATATTTTTGGTGAAGAAAATTTTCGGAACGAGATAGCGGTGACCAGAACAAAAACGGCATTATATTTGGCGACTCCGGAAAAACTTAACAAAAATTTGGGAGAGAGCTACGATAATATTTATTGGTATTCTAAATCTGAAAGCACCGAATACCCTAAAATTTCCAAGGGGATAATAAAAATAAAAAGAGAGTCTTATTGGAAAGATTTGAAGAGTTTTTACGATAGGCCGGCAAATCAATATGAATTGTTGGGCATTACGCCTCAACAAGGATGCTCATGGGTCTGGAAAAAAGACGATTCGATGCAAGCGATAGAAAACTATGAGGAATTCTTGAAGATCTATAATAAGACAAATTATAAAAATCAAAGTTCCCAAGAGCCTAAAGAAGAAAATCAAGATTCTGAAGACGAAGAACATCGATCGCAGATGCTTGATGAACTGCTTGAAAAGTATTGGATCGAAACCGGAAAGAAAAAGAGATTTGCGAGGAAGATGGGCTCTACGATTAAATATTGGATAGAACCGATAAGAAGAGTATCTATTACGGATTGGACGCATTTAGAAGGATATGCACGTAGATGGGGTTTTCCAACCGAGAATTCCGAGAACCTTTTAAAAATAATTATCGATTTCAGTTCGGATGAAGCGGAAATTGTTATGGATTTCTTTTCGGGTTCGGGCGCAACCGTTGCTACCGCCCATAAAATGAAAAGAAAATGGATAGGGATCGAAATGGGCGAACATTTTAATTCGGTTATCTTGCCCAGAATGAAAAAAGTTTCTGCATATGACCCAACCGGGATCTCAAAAGATAGCGATATCAAAGAAAAATATAATAAAAATCAAGCCGGGGCCTTTTTCAAATATTATGAACTCGAACAATTCGAACAGACCCTAAAAAGAACCAAATATCAAAATTGTGACCCCCTCAATGCTAAAAGAGATGAAATTTATTCACAATACGTATTTTTGAAAGATCTGAAATTAACCGAAGCATTAAATATCGATGAGAATAGCGGAAAAGTCCGCGTGAAATTGGAAAGTATATATTCGAATATCGATGCCGCTGAAACTTTGTCATGCGTTCTTGGAAAACGGATCAAAAAATGTGCTGCGCACTTTGTAGAATTTGAGGATGGAACCCGGATCGATTACGATTCAATTGATTATAACCTTATCAAACCTTTGATTTGGTGGAGTCAGGCAGACCTTTGAGAAGAAAGGTATGGGAGGCATAATCCATGAAGAAAATCATAAACATTAAGATTCACCCGATTTTGTTACCAATGGTCGATCAACTCGATTTCGATACAATGCCACAAGAATGGACAAATTTGGAGATATCATCCTTTTCCAAACAAATAACCATTTGGGACTTTCAGCAACAAGCCATTCGCAACTGCATTAAATGTTTGTATCTCTTCTATCATGAAAATAATGCTTCGAAACCCTCTTTTTATCAACAATATATTGAGTTCGGATTGAGTCCGCAAATTCAAGAACAGATTTCGATGCTTTCCTCTAAAAAAGATAATGTTATGGCAGATTATCTTGATTATTACTACAATTTTCATGGACACAAATCATCGCGCATCTCATTCGAACACTTTATCAACAGACAAGCTTTTTGGATGGCCACCGGTTCAGGCAAATCCATAATTATTATCAAATTGATTCAACTCTTGCATATTTTAATGAATAGAAATTGCATTCCGCGAAATGATATATTGCTTTTAACCCATCGAGAAGATCTCATCATTCAATTTACACGACATATCCGAGAATTCAACGCCCATCAAATAAACAACGGCTTTTCACTCAAGCTTGTGTCCTTAAAAGATTACGAATCAGAAAAACGACACCGGGCAAATCCATCAATTAATCAAGCCACCGTATTCTTTTATCGATCCGATCTGTTCAGAGATGAAGAAAAACAATCGATACTGGATTTTCGGAATTATGAAAACAACGGAAAATGGTACTTGATTCTTGACGAAGCACATAAAGGAGACAAAGAGGATTCAAAACAGCAATGTATATTCTCTATTATGTCTCGAAATGGATTTTTATTCAACTTTTCCGCAACATTCATCGAACCAAGCGATATCATCACAACCATATTCAACCATAATTTAGAGAAATTCATCAATAACGGATACGGCAAACATATATTTATCTCTAACAGCGATATCAGAGGATTCAGCCGCAAAATCGACAATGAAACCATGGATTTCGAAAAACGCATTACCATTCTCAAATCCCTAATTCTGTTGACATACATAAAATTTTGCGCACATCAAATTCAAGCTCTTGATACCCATTTATATCATGAACCGATTCTATTATCGCTCGTGAATACGGTGAACTTTTCCGAAATCAAAGAAAAGACCTCCGACTTAATGATATTTTTCAATGAATTAAAGAATCTTGCGGAGAACGCAATCGAACCATTTATGCTCGAAAAGGCAAAATCACAACTTATTAATGAGCTTTCCGAAAACGAATTAATATATGAAAACACCAAACCCGGCTTCGATTTACAAATGATCTCATCAATAGAAATGAATCAAATTCGCTTGCAAGTATTTCATGCAGAACATCCGAGCGCAATCGAAATTCTCTGTATCCCCGACAATGATAAGGAAATTATCCTGAAACTCAAAAACGCAAACAAGGCCTTTGCCTTAATAAAAATCGGAGACGCAAGACCTTGGATGATGAACAACTTGCAAGGATTTGAAATCACCGAAAGTTATGATTATCGAGAAATATTCAAGGAATTAGATCAAAAACCAGAAATCTGCTTATTATTAGGCTCCAGAGCCTTTTACGAAGGCTGGGATTCAAACAGACCCAATATCTTGTTGTTTATCAACATCGGAAAGGACGCAAAGTCAAGAAAATTCATCACGCAAGCAATCGGAAGAGGGCTCCGGATAGAACCTATTCCAAATATAAGAAAGAGAAGGACACACATCTCAAGGAAAACCATTGAGACCATTGCGCCTATAACAAGGAAAATAAAAAAAGAGATCCTTGATTCGATTGAAACCCTTTACATCTTCGGCACGAATGCGGAGATATTACAAGAAGTTATTAACACATTGAAATTTTCTGAACCAGACCCCCCAGAAGCGAAGGACCCCCAAACGCCTAAAACAACAAACCTCTTCAAGGAAAGTGCTAACATAATCAAAGCAACAAATCCAAATAAATATCCCCAAACAAAGTTGTCGCTTTCTACGGAAGACCTCGAATATGTGAAGGAGATCTTTAATTCTATTGACAGCCGGATTTTAATTTGCATGTACTCGATATCTTTGCATACTATAAATTCGATTAAAGAAGCCATAAAAGAACAAAATCAGAACCATTACTTTGCCATTACAACTCAAGCAAGTAAAAAGGAAGTATTTATACTTAAACTAATTTCCTTCTTCCGGAAATGAAAGAGAGAAAAGAAACGCTAAAGAAAGAAACGCTAACGAAAAAAAACCTAAAGAAAGAAACGCTAACGAAAAAAAACCTAAAGAAAGAAACGCTAACGAAAAAAAACCTAAAGAAAGAAACGCTAAAGAAAGAAACCCTAAAGAAAGAAACGCTAAAGAAATTCGGCATAAAGGGAAACGCCAACAAAAAGATTAAAAACAACCAGAAATAAAATTAATTCACCGCAAAGGTGGTATGATTGAAAAAGAAAGTAATAGTTATTGCAGTTTTTGCAATTTTCATGCTGAATACGTTGAGTTCTGCATTGTATATGACCCGTGCAGAGCAACCAAGTGCTGCAAGCGATGGACCGATCGATTTCACCGCAACGAGATCGGTTTCAAATGATTATTGCAATGATTATATAACCATTTTATCAACGGTTCGTTCACCGAGCAATACAAAACCTACCCAAGTTTTGGCAGAATTCAACGGCGCCAATATCACAATGAAGGCCCCGAGGATTAAAATCGATGGAGACTACAACGGGAAGAATTATATTGATGGAATTACATATTATGCCTTTGTGAAAAGCCCTCCAACCGGACCAAACAACCTTACGATTCACGTAGGAAACGCAAGCGGGTGGTACTCAACGATACAAAGCGCATATCAATATAATAAAACCAGTCAGTTAGCTTCAGCCTCAGTCTTCTTGACTTCGAAGTTGATCGCACCCACCAAATATTTATTCGTGGTTTCAACATCGATCCATTTATTTACATGTATAGAAAGAGTATTTGTGTCCATAAACGGTACAGAATATGATATGGTGAGAGATCCAGAATTGTTTATAGGTCAATATCGATATGAACACGATTTTGGAACATCAGATTCTAACAGAGAATGGGAATGTCAAGCTACGGTTGTGTATCCGGGTGGAAATAAAACATCAAATAATAATACAATAGATCTCAGCGCACAAGCTGAAATAAGCGATGTAATGGCCAATATCTTAAATACAGAATATAAGACAGATACACGAAAAATAAATTTACGTGTTTTCTATTATGATGCAAAAAATCGGGCACCGAACGATTTGATTCTTGAAATTAACGGCGCGAATCAAACAATGTCAAGAAAGCCATATAATGAAAAGAAATTCGGTCAAAGCGCTTCAAATTATGCCCTTGGGCCGCTGTACATTGGATCTTCAGGCGAGCAATTGGAAGATCATTCCTTTGAACTAAATTACAGCACATTATACAATATTTCGATTTGGTACAATAACGGTACATGGCAAAAAAAGCAGATTTATACAAATTACAATAGCGGGCCTAAACCCGCTCTGGTAAGCGCTCCGAGTTTTACGCACATTCACAGCGCATTTGCTTTCAACGGAACACATGCAACAGTAAATGTTACGTTTAACGTGACAAGCAACGTTCCAAATTTTCGATTATTCGATAACACGGAAATACAGATAAATATCCGAGGCCCGGAAATCAACGTGAATAAAATGGTCGAAGAAGCAGACCCCTCCGATACCTCATTCGCTGACGGGAAAACTTATACAATAAACACCACAATTTGGACAGGCGTACGAGACTATTGGGGAAGCCTTCTTGTAAATATAACATTAAAATATGGGAACGACTCGTTCTCCACAAATGCACCCTTCAACAGAATATATCCAACAATAATTATTAATAGAACCAATGGAAAGGCCGCAACGTACGGCATAAAAGGGAACGAGATTCTAATATACAAGACAACAACTAAAATTTTAAAATGCTGCGCTCAAATGTATGAATCTTCAATTTACCGAACTCAATATAACTTGACCACTGTTGAACGTTATTTAAACTCGGATTACATTAAAATTTATGGATATTGGCTTGAAAAGAAATATAACTCGTCGGAGTACGGTGTTTACCTTGAGTATTCTAGTGATGCATTTTTCAATGATGACTTGGACAATCAACCAAACGGAGGCTTGATCGCGGTTCCTTTAAATCATCCCGCACGTTTAGCACAATATCTTAACAATTTAGCCGTCGACGCTCAAAATGTTGAATATAAAAAGGATTTCCTAACCGGATTGATGACCGTTTCATACAAAGAATCGTTTGGTGATTTCAAATACGAGCATTCAACAACGTGGGATAAACGGGGCATTTTAAGAAATCAAATTCAAAAGATATATATCGGGGATACGTTGATTTCCGAAACGATTTCAGAATTGGAAACCACCTTCATGGACTTGCTATTTCTTGATTATTTGTGGTATATCATTATAGGTGGCGGAATCGTATTAATTGCGATAGTCGCAGTTATTATCAAGAAGAAACGTGCATAAAAGAAATAAGCAGAAAAATTGAACTAATTTATTAATTCAACCAAATCATTTCTTTTTTTTGTCAACTACCCTTTTTCTTTTTCTTTGATGCTCAAGAATGAAAATTAAATGATCTATTGCCGAATTCATGTTATCAATAATGTTTAGGAAAAAAATCTAATCATTTCTTAATTTGATTCTTGAAAGCGTTGATAATTTTTATTTTCGATTCTAACATAATTTCTAACAAACCAAATATGGTTAGATGGGAACGATTCCATCCCGAATTTTTTTGTATTCATCCATCATAGCAAGAGCATTTTCCAATTTCACTTTTTCATGCAACGTACCCGAGGCCGCGAACACATATCCCGAGACTTTATCTGAGTCGCCTTTTGCCTCCCTGAAACACCGATGAACATACGCCCGTGTTTCTTCAGGGGTTCCGAAAGAAAGAACGCCGCTTGTATCGCAATTCCCTATCACCGCAAGCTTATCGCCCCATAATCGTTTTACCCGTTCAATGGTCATTCCGGAAGATGGTTCGAGTGGTTGTATAGCATGATACCCCGCGTCGATAAAACAATCCATAATCGGGTCAATAAAGCCATCTGTGTGCATAAATATAACGCCGTTCGCATCTCTGACCAAATCGCAAAGTCGTTTAGCGCATGGCATTACAAATTTTCGATAATTCGTGGGGGAAAACATCGGGCCAGTTTTATAAGCGCAATCATCCGGAGTGCAAAATGCCTTGGCACCCGCCTTAATTGCTGCTTTAATTTGCGATTCGGCGATGGAGATGAGAAAATCGTAGAACCGTGTTAACAACTCTGGATTTTTTCTCATGAGTTTTCCAGTTAACGCGAAACTCAATGATTGATTGGCGGGTTCGACTACAACACTGGTCGATGTAAAGGGAACAAAATCCTTTTTATAACATTGTTCCAGTACCCTCCGCCATTTCTCAATTTCGGACTGCGGAGGCTCTTTAAATGAAAGATGGTCCATGAAAAATTTTAATTGTTCTTCGGTGGTAATGCCGCCTTCTACAAACCAATGCGTAACATTATTCGCCCCTCGTATCGCGCCCATCTCAGTCATGTAATATTGTTCGAATCCGGATTTTTTACGAATCTCTTCCGTTTGTTTTTGCAAATACTCTTCAAGAGTTTCATCGGCAATGATCGATGCGTGCGGTGCCCCAGACCAATGGGAAGAATAGCCGAATGCCTTATATATTGTCATGTCGCCAATATCGGTGATTAAAATATCTTCATCGGTGAGATCCTCTTCATATTTTTCCATAAACGCTTTATGCAAACTGCCTAAAATAGATTGACAAAAGCTCGGCACCTTATCGGGTGCCTCTCTATTGAGGGCTGTGATTATTCGTTCCAAATTCGGGCACGAGTTCATGCATTCAAATATGTTCCAAATCAATAAGAAGCTTATTGCGGATTGATTTGTAATATCGCCAAAAAGATTTTTTGCTTGTTAATCCTTGTTTATATATATGGAGAATGAAGATGGCCTAAAGATGCTTGATTTTGCAATCTATTCGAGCCCTCGATATTACCGGTTAATCTTTTCCGAGCTAAAACCGGCGGCAAAAAACGGCGATCTGCTCAGCGCGTTGGGTGAACTCAAAAATGCGAAAATATTATCGGAGTCGTCGGATTGGGATAAAATTCGATTGACCAAAAAAGGCGTTGAATATAAAAAACTGATTCAAAAACTGCTGGACTACGAAGCACTTCATTCTCCACAAACAACGGGTTTGTTCGATTATCGTTCAGAACAAGGCCGGATAGCAATTATCGATCTTATTCGGTTTATTGATACCAAATTGGATTTCAACGGCTATTTTCAATATCTCGATTTACCCGTGTTCAAAAGCGAGCGCGATTCAAAATGGATGGAAATTGTTGCCGATCTCAAAAAAGAGAAGGAAAAAGAGAAAGACAAACTTCTAAAGGAAACTGAGAAAGTGGAAGAGAAAGAGAAAGAGAAAGAGGAAGAGAAAGAGAAAGAGAAAGAGAAAGAGAAAGAGAAAGAGAAAGAGAAAGAGAAAGTATCCGAAAGTGAAGCCGAAAAAGATAAAAATCCCGAGATAGACAGAGCAAAACTGCCGTTTTTAAATATATTGAGAAAAGAAAGCGAGGATGAATCGAAAGAAGATGAAAATGAGGAGGAAGAAGAGAAAGATCGTTTCGAGTTCGATTTGTTCGAAGAGGGAATGAGGGAAAAAATCTCCGATCTCATGAAAAAAAAGAAACTCAAGACACAAAGGGACGGCCAATCCATTTACAAAAAGATCACCGAAGAAACCAACACAATCATTTTCAATACCACATTAATCAAAAAATATCTTAAACAAACCGGCTTTAAACGGCCCGAACCACTTTTCAACCATTTCAATTCTGGAGATCCGATGGTCTTTACCGTGCGGGAACGCACATTTACAATCAATTTCCCAGAATTCATGAAAATCAAAAAAGCACTTGAGGAGCATCTCATTGATTATCATCAAGACGAAAACAAATGGCTGTCCGAATACTTTAATTTGTTAAAGGTGCCCAGCAGCCTGTTCGGGGTCAATATCAAAGATGTGGTGAATTTCTCCACCGAACAAGATGCCTTTCTGAAGCTTGCGGTTGAAGGCCCCATTGTGTTTGCCGGACAATTTTCTGCCATCCAAAAATTGGGTACGCTAAAAATGATCATGATTCCTATCAATAAAAAAGAATCGCTCATCATTTACACGCCAAAAGAGGATATGATCTATTACTTCACGCTTCCGTTGGCCCAATGCGAATTTAATTTGGTCTCTAAGGTGATCATGGATGAAGGATTTCCGGAAATTTTTCTTGCCTCCAAACGGAGATTCGGCCGGCTGTATTCCTATTCCTATACTTTTCGATCCTCGTTCAATCTTGCTGAAAAAGAAATCGTAACCGATAAAGCGGAAAAGCGTTTGATGGAAACGGAACAAAAAAATCTCGACGAAGAATTAATTCAAACGCTTAATGATCTCTCCAGATACAGCATCTGTTTCTACATCGTTGCCCAGACCATAGCCAAAAAGTTCACGCCAAAAATAAATCTATCCAAGGCGGTTGCAATCTATACGAACGGGATCGTATCATTCCATTATCTCAGTTCAGAACTCCTTCTAACGCAAATTCAATTCGGTACCATCGATACTGGCGCAGAAATAAAACGTATTATGAAGAATATTGAAGATTCGATGTCCGAAATTCTCGATATGGCCGGCGAAGATACCGATGATGGCTTATAGCATGATGCTTTTGTGCACCTCCCCCACAAGTACATTTCATTTTCTTCTCACCAAATAAATACCCTCTTTGACTTCATTATAATAGAGTAAATTATCAAGGTGATTATGAAATGAGCATCGAAAAGAAAAACCGGATTGTGAAAGGATTGAAAGAAGTTTTAGCCGTTTTCGGTAAGAGCATTGTGTTAGCTCTTGCGTATTTCTTCGAACCCAACAAGCGTCAGGAGGCCTTTGACGCATACTTTCCGAACCCCTATATCAAAGTCAAATAAAAAAACAAAGATTTTATCGACATCATTCTTTGGATATCGATTGTAGGAGTTCTTTAATCTCGATTTTCGAGATTTTTTATTTCTTCTAATAAATTATGAATGAACTGATTTTTGGTGTGTGACTTTTGTTTTCTGCATATATTCTTGGTGTTTAGGACCATCGATTTCAGGAATATCCTTCGAATTTTCACTTCAGAAGCCTTAGCGGATTGAAAAAAGCATTGGCTATTGCGTTTTATGCTTCTTCAAATAGATATGACATAAAAGGCAGAGAAGCGGAAATATTAATGCGACTAACATTCCTATTCTTAATGCTATTTGTTCTTCGGTGACTCCGATGGACCGGGCAAGATTTTCGGTTAAACGCCAATCAAATGCGGAATCCGTTATATAACTTATAAGCCAAGGGCCGACCGCGGCACCGATATCTCCTCCCGCGGCCATCAGAGCAAAAATTCTGGCGCCCGCTTTGGGAAATTTTTCCGAAATCAAGACAAGAGAACCGGGCCATAATAACGAGACCGCTATTCCGCATATTCCCGAAAACAAAACCGGAACGAACGTAGTAAAAGACATTGCGACTAAAAGATAACAAAAGACGGCAAGTGCAGACCCCAATATAAGAACCTTGTTGAGATTGATTTGTTTTCCGTATTTTCCGAAAAGGGCTCTTCCGACACCGAGCATGAGCGCAAACATCGCAACCCCCACCAGATCTCCGTAAATCTTTGGCAATTCCAACCCTTTTTCCAAAAACGCAGATGCCCATTGGGCCATCGAAACTTCTGATGCTCCGCCCAATAGAATTGCAAATAATGCAATGAGGAAATACGGATGCTTTAAGAATTCCTTTAACTTTGTCCGTTCTTTTTCGGATATCGGAGGACACAGCGGAACAATTGAAAACAGAATGGCGTTTGCAATGGGTACAATCAACCAAATTGCAGTGATAATGGGCCATGAAGAGATCCCGAATATAAAAAGGAATACGGTTGTGATCACAATGACCGAAAGTTGTCCCCATGCATAAAACGAGTGGAGAACGCTCATGGCGGCGGCTTTAACATCCGTTGGAATGGAATCCACAATAGGGCTAAGTAACATCTCCATTAAGCCACCTCCGCCCGAAAAAATAATGGTTGCGATTACAAATCCAAGATATTTATTTGAGAAGATAAAAGGGGTTAAGGCGAACAAGCCAAGGCCCAAAATCGCAAGGACTTGGCCCAACACACATAAACCTCTGAATCCGTGTTTATCAGCCAAACCGCTGAGCAATATATCAACCGAAACTTGGGTGGTAAAATTAATTAAAACCAAGAGCCCGAGCTGCGAATATGAAAATCCATATTGAATACGTAAAGGAATGAATAAAATCGGTGTAAGATTTATTACGATTGCTTGAACAAAATTACCGATATAGCATGCAATAGCAGTAGATTTATAAGATACTGAGGGTGGGCAACGCTCCATAAGATCTCAAATTCGATGTCTTCTAAAAAGCATTTGAAATCCGATTTCAAGAAAACTTAAAAAAATTGCGCTTGCTTTGCTAAAAGCTTAAATAAATTCCTAGAATTCAACTATGTATGGCCACATGTTCACAATGCGGAAATATAAATTCAGATTCGGCAAAATTTTGCAAGATTTGCGGAAACCAATTGAGCCAAACTCATGAACAACCGAAAACAATTTCACAAGATAGTCAAGAATATCGACCTCTTGAATCTTCAGAGAGCACGAATACATCGCATACAATACATAACACAAGTCCGCATCAACGTGATCCCAAAAATATGAATAATTTCAGAAAACGATTTTTTGCGTATATTATTGATTATTTCTTTGTAATGGGCCTATTTGAATTCATCAATTCATGGATCACGATTCGGTACGGGCCTCGCTTTCTTTTCAGCACGCTAAATTTATTGATGTTGATCTATTTCCTGCTGATGGAATTCAAATTTAAAAATACAATCGGAAAAACCTTTCTCGATGTGATAACCATCGGGAATCAATCCAATTCTAAGCCAAGTATCTTTTCTACCATCATCCTTTGTCTAATAAAAAGCATTCCGATTCTTCTGATATTGGATGTTTTTTTTGGTGCATTTATACGCCGTGTTGATGGAAAATTTATCCGGGTTTGCGAGTCGCTCTTGAAGGTGAGCTGCGAGAATTTAATTGTGGATTAAAGGGGTATCTTTGCAAAATTCAGCGCGGAGAAAGAAGGCAATTCGCCGTTGATGAATTTCGCAAGTTTAAAATAGCTCGAATTTTTTTTCTTCTTATAACTTTCAAAAAAAGTGAAATCAATGGGTCGACGTCGTTGGCGATGCACAGCCGAAATTAAATCACGCAAAGGCTATCAAAAGAAAAGATCCCGATCCCACCGAAAAGAATTCGTTCGGGGTGGTGCTGATCCGAAAATTAGGATGTATGATATCGGAAATAAGAGTAAAGATGATTGGGATGTTGTAATCGCACTTGTAGTAATTGGAAACCCACGAAAAATTTCCCATTTTGCGCTTGAAGCAATCCGTATTTCAGTAAACAGAAGATTGCAAGCAGATTTAGGAAGAACTGGGTTTTATATGAAAATCCGAAAGCATCCCCATTTTGTTTGGCGAGAACACACACAATTAGGATTTGCTGGAGCTGACCGTATCTCTACTGGTATGAGAAACGCATTCGGAAAACCGATCGGAAGATGCGCACTCGTAAAACCAGGAGACATTTTATTCCAAGTTGGAGTGGATCTCAAAGGAGCAGCAGCGGTCAAAGATGCGGTTCGAATTGCACGATATAAAGTCTGCACACAGACAAAAATCGTATTAATGAAAGCTAAAAGCCCCGAAATCGCAAACAAGGTGCCTTTACCGAGATTAGAACAATTTGTATTTTAAAATTCAATCAACGCTCTTTATTTTTTATTCTGTTCAAATGCATTTCTATTTATGCTTCTATTTTTGCTTCTATTTATGCTTCAGATTCATTCCCTTCCTTCACAAAGGAATACGCATCTAATATAGGTCCACAAGCGCCGCATGGAACGCAACCCGCTTGATTTCTGTTGGGATTCATGGAAAAGCGGATCATCTCTTGCGCTGCAAAATAACTCGTTTTATATAATTCGATTGGATCTACTTCAGGAATTGGATTTGGGTTTTGAGGAATATACCGAACTGGCAAAAGGAAAGGAACCACGCCGAGTTCTATCATCTCGCGGATTTTATTCCGACGATGTTCCGCATCTTCCGGATATCCGATGAGCACGAAACTCGAAACATTTTCCCTTCCGAATTCCTCAACCCCAATCGACCAAGCCTTTTTGTATGTGTCGTAAGGGATTTTTGATTTTCCCGGACACACATCGTTTCGAACTGTATCATCCAAAATTTCGATGTGGATTCCGATAGTGGACACGCCCGCGTTTTTAAGTTGTTCAAAACATTCCCGCTTTAACAAAGGTTCCAATTGGATATGAATCGGAAGATGCGGAAAGCGAGTATGAATTTTCGATGTGATTTCGGCATATTTTTTAACCAAGCCAGAAGGGTGTTTCGAGGTACCCGCTGTAAGGGTTATATGTGATATCATGGATGGATTTTCTCTGGTCGCTGCATCAATGGCTTCGATGAGTTGTTCTCCTGTTTTTTCTTCGATGGTTGCCCCCGACTGAAGGCTATATTCGATTCCGCAAAATTTGCACTGATTTCCCGTTTCCCAATGACAACACTTTTGATATATCGTTGTTGAAAACACATCCTTTGAAT
>CAZUTM010000034.1:31771-35550 GCA_964623665.1 uncultured archaeon | reverse complement strand
ATGTCGAACGACCTTCATCTCGGGTTCAATCTCGTAGATATAATCCTTCACTTTTCTAGGATTCATGATACCTTTTAAAAAAATCGCAATTATTTTTAACTTTGGCTTATAAATGAAAGGTGATCTCTGTTTGAAATAAAAATATAACTTATAAGCGCCTATATTAATTCATGATACACACGTTATATTTGATCCATCAATTAAGCGGAGTATGTATTATCTACAAAAAATACGGGACTATATCATTCAACGAGGATTTAGTTGCTGGGTTTCTTACGGCACTCAAGGATTTTTCCCAAGAAGTGACCGGCGGGCAAGGAACGATAAAAGTTTTGGATATGGTCGTGTTTAATATTCATCTCGTATTTCAATCCGGGATACTTATTGCTGCAGCTTCAGATAAGAGGGATGACAGGAACATCGTTGCAAATTCTCTCGATACTCTTATGAAAGATTTTCTTGCAGAGTTCGCTTCAGCCGTGGAAAGTTGGAACGGAGATATTAGGATGTTTAAAGCTTTTGAGGCGAAAATTGATTCGATATTAAAAATGGGCAAAGTGGCAGAAATACCCAGAGAATATCCCGTTTTGGGGTTATATGAAAAAGATTACAAGAATGAATTAAAAACGCTCAATAAAGGAATTGATGTAAAAGCGGATTCTAAGGAAATCGCAAAGAAACAAGCGATTTCTTGGAGAAATAAGAGGATGCCGCAAGTGGTGATAAATCAAGGGTATTTAACCAAAGAGGAATATGATATTGCTCACATGTGCGATGGGTTCCATGATTATGAGGAAATCGCGCAAATGGCCGGAAGAACAGAAGAAGATGTTAAGAAAATCGTAAATAAACTGATTGGACTCGATATGGTTAAAGTAATAAAAAGTTAGATGCTTTCAAAGAATATTTTTTTCGATTCAAATGAAAAATGAGAGTTATTACACGTTTATATATTGTTTAATTTGTTTTGCTCGAGTTCTTAATGTGACCTCTGTGATTCTGGCCACCTGAGAGATTTGCGATTGTGTTTTAGACTCTTCGGTATTTTTTGCCGTCAGAAATAACAATGCTGCGGCAAACCCTTTTGGGTCTTTTCCAGTAGTAATTAAGCCGTGCTTTCTTGCTTCTTTTAGTAAATTTACAGCATCGTTTTGGATTCGGACCGATAATCCCAATTCATTTCCAAAACGGAATATAAGGGGTTTCGGAGTAATGGGCTTGTAGCTAAGATTTAAGGATTTTAGGACTCTTCTAAGAATTAATGCGAGAGATTTATGGATTGCCCGAATTGGCACTAACGATACTTCAACCACTTCTTCTAACACCCGGGGGAATTCATGGATTCGTATCGCTGCATAAATCGATGCTGTGACAAATCCATCGATACTCCGGCCCATGGTTAATTTTAATTTTGCGACCTCCGAATAAATTTTCCAAGCGGTCTCGGTTACATAGTCAGGAAGATTGAGTTTTTTTGCTAAATTGGTGAGTTTTGGCTTCGATTCCCAATAGTTTCTCTCGATAGAATTGATTAAAGAGCCTTGAATTTTTGATAATCTGTTAAATAATGCGGCCTTGCGGGGAACCAAGGTATTTCCTTTATGGTCTTGAGATGTGCCCGAGATAATAGTTCTTGGACCGAAGGATCTCCAGCGAGGTTCTGTTCTTCTGCGGTTTTTGACTTCTTCTTGTGTATATGCACGTTCTTCTTGGCTTACATAACTTTTTCCGTGGATTAACCCGCAATTTTGACAGATCTTATTTCCCTCGGTCTCAATAATTTGGGGGTTATCGCAACAATTCTGAACTTCACAATCCTCCAGTTCAAATGGAATTTTTTTCAATTTGGGTATCTCCTCTTATTTATTTTGTATACATTTCTACGCTGTGATAAAGCAAAAAACATAAACTTTTTAAGGTATTCACCAATTTAAAATCCCCCAGAGTCTTTAAATAATTTTTGCTTTTGAAAATTGAAGTATGAGTGAAAACGATGATCTTCATTAATTGGTACCGAATCGACTGGTTCTATTGGGATTGGATTTTTATCGCATTATTGATTCTATCGATGCTACTTTTAAGATTGATGCGCAGAGTTTTCAGATGGAAACATTTACAAATTCATGGAATTCAAAACGAAAAGAAATCTTTAGGGAAATTACCGATTCAGATAATGATATATAAAAAACATGATGTTCAAAGGGAATTAAATCAGAATAGGACATCTTTAATGATTTTTTCATCATTAATTGGTTCAAAAAAAACAATCAATGCTTTTGCTGAGAGTTTATGCATTTTGTATGAAAAAATTTTTATTGTAGATTTTTCCACTCTGGTGAAAAGCGCAAAAAAAAATTCCGTGGACACAATAATAGAAGCAATACAAACATTGATTTATGATGAAAATGTGCGAAAATTTATTTTTCTAGATGTCTCCTCAATGATTTTTTGGAAATTAATTTGGCTCAATCAAAATTTAATGGACCAATCCAAAATATTCTTTATCAGACCGATATTTAACCCATCTGGACTTATTTCTCCTTTGAGTCTTAAAACTTTATTTGCCGGTGGACCCTTTTTATTATTTCGGCTGCGCTTATTATTTTATTCTTCCGAACTTCGAAAAATGCTTAATGAATCAAATACTGCGACGGAAAGACAATCCATATTGTTGAATCCTAACATTGGATTTATTTTAACGCGAAAATCAATGGATTATACTTTGGAAAATCTTTTATCAAAACAAGAAATATATGAATCTAAAATCATTCAGTTTTCAACCGGAGGATGGTCTTTTTACAAACAAGAGACTTTGATCTTGGGCATTTTGCATGGATTTTTTAATGATTTTAACAATAGAATAAAGTAAAATTTAAGAAATCGCAGCAAGAATTAAAATTCAAAAATTTCAAAAATTTTGTTGATTTTTTTTTCTTGAGTTTGTTTGGCGAGGATGAAGATTATCAAACATCAAGATCCCGAGTATATTAAATACGATGAGGGCCATTGGAATAATTTAAAACGACTTCGAGCACAAGCAATTCCGATTCTCCAAGTGCTACACGACCATCAA
Organism: uncultured archaeon; assembly: GCA_964623665.1. Lineage (GTDB taxonomy): Archaea > Asgardarchaeota > Lokiarchaeia > Sigyniarchaeales > Promethearchaeaceae > CAZUTM01. The sequence continues at coordinate 32,477 of CAZUTM010000034.1, read as the reverse complement.
TTGACCGGAAATGTGTTCGGATCCGTGGCTCGAGGGGATGTGAGCGAAACCAGCGATCTGGATATCTTCATTTCCGAATTTGTTCCCTCTTTTAAAGTGGACTTGGCGCTCAAGATGGCAAATTTCGAGATAATCGGGAAAGATATTTCGATGGCGACACCAAGCTCGGTGATTAAAGGCACCTATTATTTAGGGGATGACATTTCCATCTCAATTAGACTTACGGAATTTACATCTTCACCGTTTCAGTTCTATATATTTAGCGGGTATGTCAATTTAAAAGAATTATTGGAAGAAAAAAGGGTTCCCGGCGTTTCTAAAGCGTTGTTGGTGATAGAACCTACGAAAGAAGGCCATAAAGCCTACTCTCTTTTGGGAAATGAATATGAAGCCCGAACTTTATTAAATATTGAAGAAAAAATGTTGGAAGAAAGAATTCGGGTTCTCACAAAGCGAGACAAATACGGAAGGACAGGATTATTTTTCAAAGAGGATATTCATCCCGATGAATCATTTGAGGAAAAATTGCAAGAATTTGCAGCAAAAAATTCCTTAATACGAAGGAGGTTGAGTTTTAAATGAAGCAGAAAAGAAAGAATACTGAAAAAATTGATGGGAACAAGAGTTCGCCTAAGCGAACAAAAAATACAGAGAAAATAGAGAATTCGCAGAGAGCATTGAAACGAACAAAAAATACAAAGAAAAT
>CAZUTM010000034.1:11615-31671 GCA_964623665.1 uncultured archaeon | reverse complement strand
AGAAAATAGAGAATTCGCAGAGAGCATTGAAACGAACAAAAAATACAAAGAAAATGGATAGTATTGAAAAATATAAAGAAAATTTTGTAGGAATTCTTCCGAAAGGGTGCCAATATTGCATCGAAGGGGCAAAAGCGGTCATATTTTTTGGAGGTGAATGCACTCGGCCGTCGCATTGTAGTTGGTATTGCCCGATTTCCAAAGAAAGAAAGAATCCAAACGCGTATTTTGTGGACGAACTCCACTACGATTCGGATGATGACTTATTTGAAGAAATTGAAGCGATTGGAGCCGAGGGGGTCTCGTTTACCGGAGGTGAACCATTAATCACATTAGAAAAAACACAACGAATAGCAGAGATAATCAAGAAATTGAAAGAGAGAAAAGGGAAAGAATTCCACGTGCATCTTTATACAACCGGAATCGGATTAACCGAAGAGAAAGCAGATTTGCTTTATAAGGCGGGGTTAGATGAAATTCGTTTTCATCCGCCATTGAATGACTTCAGCAGTCTAAAAATCGCCTTGCGATTTACATGGGATGTCGGCGCGGAAATTCCGGCTATACCCGATGCGGAATATCTTGAATATGTCAAAAAACTTGCTGAATTTCTCAAGACCAATGGCGCCAAGTTTTTGAATCTCAATGAATTCGAAATGGTTGATACTAACTATGAGGAACTTGAGAAAAAGGGGTTTAAAATACAAGAGAATAGATTAGCAAATGTGGAAAAATCAAAAGAGATGTATTTGCCATTACTCAAAGCATTATCCGGTCCAGAATTGTCGGTTCATTTTTGTACGGTCGAGAACAAGGATTCAAATCAACTCCGAAAACGGTATACACGACGTGCCCATCGAATCAAGAGACCATACGAAATGGTTACCGAGGATGGGCTTTTATATTTTCTGCGGATCTTCGGGTCCGAAGAGAAAATAAAAGAATTTGTTGGGATGCTTAAAAATGAAAGTGGGGTTCCGGATAAAATGATCGGAAAAGATAATTATCCAAATTCCATAGATTTACCCTATTTCTTATCTGAAAATCAAGATTTCCTAGAGTTGGTAAAAGAATATGGTCTTGAAGGTGCATTAATCGAAGGATTACCGTTTCGTGACACGAATTTTCAAATATGCGAGCAAATCCCTTTATTTTATTTCGATAGTGATGAGGAAATCGAGTAATCTCTCGTGATTACTTCACCAAACCCGTGATCAGATTACCCATGAGATTTCCTCTAATGATCAAAGCTTGGACTCTATCGCCTTCCTTCAGCTGCTTTTTAGATAAAATTTTAATTGCCCAATCCGGTGATTCTTCTACAACACCTATGAATTCATCCGAATATCGACCTTGCCTTCGTATTATTGCATAAACCGTGTCATTTTCTTTGATCGGAGGGGTAATAGCGGTCATCTTTTTTATATTAAAATCGTTCGGCCCTAATTTCAATTTCACGCCATATTTTTTTTCGTAGTCCTTTAGCCGTTTGTAAAAGTAGGAGAATTCTCTCGGGATTGCTTTTTTTATTTTTCTGCCGGTTTTGTAGGTTAAATAATTCTGAATACCCAATCGGATTTTTGGCCATTTGTATCCTTTCTCTTCGTACTTTTTAATTAATTGAATGATGTCTTCGATCCCTTGATCATTAACTCCAAAAAACCAAACCGGTGCAATCAATAATTCCATATTGGATTCTAGGACTAAATCAAACATCTTTAAGAGATGTGATAAATTATACTTTTCCACTCCGCATAATTCACTACATTGCATTTCATCCAATGAATTTAAAGAAATATTTAATCGCGTACACCCTGCTTTATCCAATTTTTCCACGAACTCTCTGTTTAACAACAGCCCGTTTGTTTGGACCGAGATGGTAGATATTTCATTAATCTCTTTTAATTTTTTAATCAAATCTATCAATGAAGGATATAATAGACTTTCTCCATAGCATGCAATATGAATTTCAATTTCGGTTCCATTTTTTATCTCAATCGCACGCTTAATCCATTCAAGAGCGTAATCGGGATCGGCTTCAAAATTGGTCTCGTAATCGCCGGATGAAACAAAGCAATACTTGCAGCGCAGATTACATACGGTTGAAAGTTTGACTTCAAGCACATTAGTCCCGCGGTCTAATACACCCAAAAAGTCTAATCCGAATAAAGGGATATTTGAATCCGCATCCACCTTAATTTTCATGATGATTCACCGCTTACACAAATGCTTACATAGAAAAAACTTTTACATTCTCTAAAAGAGTTTATATACAAACCCCGTTCCGCCTATCCTTTTCCTTGATCGCTTTTTCGGATGTTTAACGTGTTTCTTCGGAATAATCGACCTTATATCTTAATAAAGCGATGATTTCTCCATAATGCCGTAATTGTTCTCCCGCGGGATTTTGAGAACTTACTATAATTGTTGTTCCGCGCGTTGCCTCAACAGAAGTCAAGATTTCTTCAATGGATGCGCGAAGATTAGGGTCGTTGCTTCGAATTACGGCATCCAAGACCAGTACTATATCGACCGCGCCTTGATTTGCTGCATTTTTTACATCCTCAATGCCGTATGCGCATTTTCCATCATTTTTTCCCATACTTTCCACGAACATCTGCATATATTTTGATTCCAAGGCCATTTTATGATTGCTTACAACAGTTGCTAATTTCCCGGAATTCAAAATCTCATAAATTGCACTCAGTTCGCTTGATGAAGCATTGATTGCATAGAGAGGTATCTGTTTGCCCAATTTTTTAAATTCTTGCTTCAAAAATTCAAGGAATTCTTCTTTAAAATATCCCGGACCAGCGATAACAATAGCACCGATATCATATTTGGTAATATTATTCTGAACCACCATAAACACCGAATTATAAAAGGATTCTAACGCTTTATTCTGCTCTTGCTTTGCATAATGTTTCCCGGGGATGTTTTCTTCAACTTCAGCAATTTGATTCAGAGAATAATTGGTTAAAAGGCATAAAATAGAATATCCTTTATCGATTCCGATAATAAAAATATGTTTCGCATTATCCAAGGAGATGGCATTCTTTATTCTCTTAAGATCCGAATCATACCATTTCTCTTTATAGATCGAAATTCTGTCGTTGATTTCCAAATTGAAGGTATGATGTTGCCCGATCGACACGATATCGGCTGGACCTTCCACGATAGTCCCCAACACCCTAACACGATTTGAAAACTCATGAAATTCGACTTTCTCAACATGTATTTTCAAATACATCGGTCTTCTCTCCCCCGCTTCTCCTTCCCGAACAACAACTCGCCTAAAGGTATTTCCGGCGATAAAATCTCCTTCACGAATGATATTATAAAGTTCCCATAGATCATTCAAACAGTCGATTTGCACTTTTATTTTTCCTTCGCTTACGTTTTGGTCCAAAATCTGCATTTAGCTCACCTTTTTTTGAAAATCAACATAGTCATGAGACATTTTCAATGGTTAATTTAATCATCTTTTCATTTAATCTTGCAATAAAATGGTTGTATAACGATTGCGGGTCTTGAAATAGCGCTTGATCTAAAAAGATCCAATATTGCTTTGCCTTCTCAATGATCAAATCTCTATCTTTAATCGATTCGACAGAAACCGGTTCGATTTCATAATGAGTTCCTAATTGATTAATTTTTTCCTTGATGGAATTTCTGTTTTGGCTAATAATCATCATTCCTTTTTCAAAATGTTCATTCATAAAATCCGACTTTTGAATGCCCATAGATATGAAAGCCTTTGAGATCTGCCTTTGAATGGATAAATATAATAAAATTTCATTTTCCGGAAGATTAGAAATCATGGTATTTTTATAAATATTCTTCAAGGAATGATATAGTGCAAATTTTATATGATCCAAGCCCGCGCACCCAGAAAGCGAGAATAATTGAATAAATCCATCGAATTTAACCCTTTGTTCATTGATTAATTTCAACACAAGGTTCAATTTTTCCTCAAAATTTAAACCAATAAATTCCGGCTTCTTTATTTTTATTGAAAGAAGGGTAAAATAGACCTTTTTTAACTCGGATTCAATTGGAATTTCGAGTTCATATATCGTATTCATGTTTTTCATTACTCCTTCGGATTCTCTAAGCGACATTGATTCAGATCCTTGTTCGCGAAAATATCGTATTCACGGTTTCCATTACTCCTTCGGATTGTGTGTCACTTCCCAAAAAAAATCAACCCATGCTTCCGTTTTTCTGGCATAAAAATCGGGAATGATCTTTGAATGTTCTTTTAAAATGAGCGTTACAATTTTATAATTTTTGATTTTATAGCGATCTAAAACGAATTGAATCGTCTTCCCGCTATCGGCAATATCATCAACGATAAGAACATGATCGGTATCTTTAAAGGGCGCACAACAATTGATTTCGGTAATAGATCCTTGTTGATTGGTTTCATCGCAATACGAGAAGATTTGAACCGTTCGCAAGTCTTTTATTTTGAGTTGATACGCCAGGAGCGTTGTGGGGATCAATCCGCCTTTTGCAATCCCCAAAATGACGTTAAATGAAAACTTTTTTAATTCTAAAGAAAGAGATTTAATATCTTCAAAAAGCATATCCGGACTGTAATAAAAATGATTCGATTTGTTCGGATGAGACTGATTCGTTTCCATATTTCAAAATCACACCTGGATCTTCATAACTTAAAGAGGAAACACAAAAGATACAAATGGGCTGTTCGAAAATATGTTATATGAATAAATGATTCCAACCGAAATACCAATAAATAGTATCATCATAAGGATATCAACCCCGCGGATTTTTAATTCGAATAATTCTGTTCGATTCTCAACAGCCCCAAAAGCCCGCGATTCGAGAGCCTCTGCCAAATTTAACGCACGACGAATTGAAGAAATGATTAAAGGAATAAGCACCGGAACCAATCCTTTTATTTGAGACAGAATCCCCTTTTTTGAAAATGCATGGCCTCGCGAATATTGGGCATCCTTGATTTGCTCAAGATCATTAGCCAAAGTTGGAATAAAACGAAAGGCAATTGTGATAGATGCCGCATACGCATACGGAATGCGCATCTTCACCAATGCATGAGAAAAAGATTCGGGACTTGTGGTTTGCATCAGAATAGAAAAGCCACCCATGAGATTGACAACCCTAATAATGACCACGAAGGCAGAATTAAAATCAATAAGATATGTATTGAGAATAATAATCAAAACGACAAACGGCATCAAGCCCTCCATTCCCATTTTAAATTTGCTTACAATTCTCCCCAAAAATATCATGGGCACGATCACACAAAGAAATAACAAGGATTGCATAAGCGGGGAATCGATATATATCGCGGGGACTGTGAGAGAAAGGGTAATTATCATTTTGGTTCTTGGATCCAATTTATGCAGAAATGTTTCTTGATTCAAAAATTCAAAAGCTTTTACGAATTTTAAACTCATTTTTCCGAACCTCCTCCCATTCTTGCTACCGCGTGTTCAACAGCCATTTTGAGATCATCCCATAATAATGAATAAAGATGCTCAACCGATTCTTTGTCAGATTCGAAATATTCCGAAAGAAGATCAATGAATTCAATAATCATAGGGGGTTCCAAATTATTTAGTTGTAACAAGCGCCGATCCGACATTATCTGCTTTTTATTGCCATCTGCCATGGTTTTCCCATCAGATATAACCATAAAGCGGTTCGCAACTTGATAAATAAATTCCATATCATGAGTAATCACGATAACGGTTAGACCTTTTTCTTTAAGTTTTAAAATATCTTTTTTAATCATATCCTCCCCAAATTTGTCTTGTCCAATCGTCGGTTCATCCAGAATAACGATCTCAGGCGATCTGCATAGGACGGAGGCCAAAACAAGTCGTTTCTTCTCTCCGCCAGAAAGAGTAAATGGATTACTGCCAAGAAGCGTATCAAGACCGTATTGCGTTGCAATCTCCATCTTAATCGCATCTTTTTTATCCGGAGAAAGATTCAATGATTTCAATGAAAAATCGAATTCCTTTTCAACAGAATCTTCGAATAATTGATGATTGGGATTCTGAAAGACAAGACCGACTTTGGTCGTCAAGTCTCCATTTTCATAATCGCGAGTATCTTTTCCGCAAATATAAACAACACCCTTAGAGGGATACTTTAAACCATTCATCAATCTTACGGTGGTTGTCTTCCCCGCGCCATTTTTACCGATGATTCCAACGATTTCCCCTTGATAAATATCAAAAGTAAGGTTATTCAAGACATACCGGTCAGTATTGCCGTTGGTGTCCTCATATGAATAGTAAACGTTTCGAAATTGGATAGCGATTTTTTTATTCAAAGGATCCGATAAAGATCTCTCTTTTTTCTGCATGATTTCTTTGAGGTATGGAATCATTTTCGGAATCAATTTCTTAAAAATGTCTTTTACTTGATAACTTGAAATATAATCAGCGATTGGGTTATTATTAACAGCAGTAATTCTATACAATATTTCTAGTTGCGGAGGAATTTTTAACCCCATGGTATATAACCATTCATTTTTAAGTATGCGGGACAACGGCTCATGAGCTATCAGTTTTCCTTCTTGAAGCACGATCATCGAATCCGCTAAAGGGAGAACCAATTCCATCCGATGTTCGATTACGATTATCGTGATTTTCTGTTCTACACTAATCTTTTTTAATAATCTGAGAATAGAAATTGCGGATGCTGGATCCAAATTGGATGTAGGCTCATCAAATACCATAATGCTTGGGTTCATGGCCAATACAGAAGCAATTGCAACTCGTTGTTGCTCTCCTCCCGATAGATAAAAAGGCGATTTTGGTAATAAATGAGAGATATTCACTGCATTAGAAGATTGTTCAATACGTATTCGAATTTCATCTCGATTTAATCCGAGATTTTCGGGCCCGAAGGCCAATTCTCTTGTGATGTTCATAGAAACTAATTGATTTTCCGGATTTTGAAAGACCATTCCGACATCTTTCGATAATTCGGGGATTGAAGCGCCGGCAGTGTCCTTTCCTTTAATAAAAACATATCCGCAGAAATTTCCAGAATGAAAGAAGGGAATGAGCCCATTGAAGCATCGAATCAACGTGGTTTTTCCGGAACCCGTGGGACCAACCAATAATATAAATTCTCCCGGATTGATTTTAACATTAATATTTTCGATCGTTTGCTTTTTTTGATTGGAATAATTGAACGATAACTGTTGAGTTTCTATTGGAATGGCAGCATTACCACTTCTTATTTCGTATTCACACGCATCCCCATGAATATTACTCATCTTTTTCTCATCCGTTCCCTTGCTCATTAATAGTGCGCCTTCCATTCACCAATTTTCATTAATTCTTGGATTAATTCCGATTTTATAAAATCAATCATATCTTGTTCTGTCCATTGATTATCTTCTTTATGACCCATTTGATCGTCTTTTAATTTTTTGGTTTTAGTCATCCAAGAGACAAGCAATGATTCTGGTACTTTCCCTTTTCCAGCAGCGGCACCTGCATGCCCGCCGCCGTTTCCTTCATATTTTTTAAAAAAATCGGATAAAAATGAGGCAGCACTGAAGTTCATCGCTTTGGTAAAACTTGAAGACGCTCGTGCCGATATGGAAAACGAGAGATTTTTTTTTGGTTTTTCTTTTGCGATAATAAAACTTAAATCGCAACCCAATTCCACAAGCCCTCTCGCAGCCGAAGCTTGGTGACTGCTCACGTTAGAGATTAATACAATATATTCATTGAATATCAACAATTCGGTTACCCGCATAGCCGCTTTTATACGGGCAATCCGTTCAGATAATTCATAATTTTTTGACTGAAGCAAAGTTAAGGCATCTTTAACATAAATTCCCGCTTCCTCAATAGAACTCAACCGGATATAGGTATCAGAATTCGCAAAGCGGAATTGTCCGGTATCGGTTATCAATCCCGCGAGGAGCAAATACCCCACAATAGAATCAATACTCACTTGGAGAACCGAATAAAAATCCAAAATAATCTCTGCATTGGAGCTCGCATTTGAATCAATATACCAAAACTTGTAATTCTTGGGAAATATTAAATCGGATTGATGATGGTCGACAATGATAACAGGGGTTTCAAGATCTATATTGCTCAATCCAGAACCAACATTAATAAGATTATTGCAATCCACAATTATAATCAAATCGGGTTTGATGGTTAGTTCTTTCTCGTAAAACTCAGATTCATTCAGTTTTATAGAATTTAATAAGGGCTGAATTTGGCTGTTGAGGCTAGGAAACACAATATGGTAAGAAACATCAAGATCGGAGAAGACTTTGGACAATAAATGCTTTAACCCGATTGCCGATGAAAATCCATCAATATCAACAAGATCATGACTCAAAATAAGCACATTATGAACATTAGTCGTTTTTAATAACAAAGCGAAGTCCGCAATGAAGGTTAATATTCGATTTTTTCTTTCTTGGTCCCGAAATAAACTACTGTAATCCTTCAAAACACTCATAACACTTCGCTCCTTCTAAAAATGATAAAAAAAGAAATGAATCTCTGAAAAATTACCCTTCTTTTTGTTGTTGGCTTAATTTAGCATATTTTTCTTGAACCGATTTTTTACGTTCTTCAAAAGCAGCCTTCAAACGTTCTTCTTGTTTTTCAAGAGTCTTTAATCGAACTTCGGAATTCTCTTTTCTTTCCTTAAGTTCTTTCAATGCATCCGAAACTTTTGTTTCTATCATCAAGCCACCGATTGATTTATAAATTTTTACATCATCGGTTAACTTTTCCAATTCTTTTAAAGCAAATTCCATCTCTTTGATTTGCCCTTCCAAACCAATCTTCGATTCAGAAACATATTCCAATTGTTGTTGGGTTTGGTTTAAGCGAGCAATCTCATCTTGCATCTGTTGCGCCATATATCTTCATGAAATTAAAGATCCAATAAATTATTTATCAATTTGAAAGAAACATTAATGTGCCCAAAACTGTCGAAAATTTGCGTTCAACAGTTCTTAAATAGAATCACACGATACTTTAATTGGGAGAGAAATGCTAATTTGGAACTTTGATATTATTAAAAGAGCGGGATTTTCAGACGAAGACTTTCCACAAGTGCTTTTTTCGAGATCTTATAAAGATGGAAAACCCTTTCAAGTCGAGAAAGACCAAAAACAGTTAATTTTTCTTTCCTATCTTGCACTTTTTCCGGGAAAAGAAGTAGTAAAAATAAAGCTCGGAGTCGAAGGGTTAACCACGTACTCCGCATATTACTTCGCAAAAAAATATTTCCATCAAAGTATTTTGGGCGTATTGAACGTGCAAGAATACGAAAGCAAACATGATTTTGAATGGGTAAATGAAGAGGAGTTAGCTAACGTATTCTTAGAAAATTTTTATAAGTTCTTTTTAGCGCAACCCATCGGTAGCGAAAATGAATTTAAAGCGAAACTTCAAGAATTCACTGAACTCTTAGATCAAGGCATAGAATATAATTATATTCAATGGAAAAAAGGAAAAGAAGCATACGTCAATGGAGAATCAGAAAAGAAAAGAGCTATGCTTGCAGAAATGTTTATTAGCACTATAAAAAATAAAGAAGCTGAGGAGAAAGATCAACCTCAGAAAAAATCAAAGCTAAAATTAAAGGAAATAAAAGAGGAGGAGAAACCGAAAGACATCATCGTGGTTGATGAACAAAACAATGGGTCAGAAAACCGAGAGCCCGAAAATGACTGGAAATATTTGAAAAATGGAGAATTAAAAAATTTAACGATTCGATGGGATTTTCAACTCATAAATGAATTCGGGGCGCCTCTCTGTAAAATAATAAAATTCGAAGATGGAGAACAGATACCTTGGGGCACTCAAGAAGAACAAAGCAAGCAATCGCTTGAATCAATGACTTATTCGGTACTCAGGACTCTCATCACAGAAAAAATGAATTTAAAACATATGGTGTTTGAGCTTCCCGAGAACAGAGGCCGAACTTTTTTGCTCTTTCAGAATTTCGTTCAAAGGAACCACAACTACCTGATTTTAATGAATGTTGAAAATTATGATTCCAAAAATGATAGATATATCGGTAAATGGAAAGGAAATGAAAGGGAAACACTTGAAAGAATTGCTAAACAATTAGAAGAGAATTCGGATTGGTTCCAAGAAAACGGTGCACTCACAAAGGATTCTTGTGCTGATGAAATCGAATCTTGCTTTTATCGCGAATGCAAAAGGGCCTTCAAAAAATTTGAAAGAAAATTGTGATTACTTGACGCTTTTAGTGCATTAAAAGGCATTTTTTCGTTGAATTCTAAAAAAATGAATGCCAAAAAAAGGGAAAATGTGCATTTTTTAGACCGAAGTTGGCCCCACATTGTAGGAAATTGGGAGTAATTTATTTCCTAATGTACCTAACATTCCATGCGAAAAGCCCATGATAAATAAATTCCGGTTCTGCATAAAGAAAATTGACCACATATATCCGGCTAAGAACGTAAAGAAACTCAACCAGAAATTCGGGAGATGAATGATACAGAAGAATGAAGCAGAAAGAAGCGCTGCGACGTGGATCAATTTCGGATTTTTTCGTATATTAAATGCACGGCTAAATTGGGTGGAAAATAGCGAGAGAAACAACATTTGTTGCAAAAATCCCCAAAAAACATACCCCGACCATTGTCCTAATACGGCAAAGATTTCCAATTCGCGCAACCGTTGTTCTGGATTATCGCCCCGCATCGCAAAGGTATTATTTCCGCCGTATCCGAAGATTTGAATAAGAGATTCCCAAAATATTTGGAAAAACCCGTTGAAAACAACAATTAAAATAATACCGACAATTGTAATAAATTTCAAACCCGCTAATCCGCTGCGGAAATTATCCAAGCGGAGCATCAATGGGAATAGGATAAAAACTAATACGAGATCCACAGCCAATAACAAAGCAATTCCAATACCAATCCGGATCACCGGTGTCGGTTCAATACCCCAATCGCTGAGGATTTCTCCGTATTCCCGTGCAAACGTCACCATTGCACCCCAAAACAGAATATCTAAAACCAATATAATTCCGATAATTTCCTTTCGATACTCCACAATCCACGCCTTCTCTCCTTGTCGGCCTTTATAATATCGGATCGGACTTCCGAATCCTCGGGCTTCCATCATCCAAAAACCCAAATTCTTATTTGCACCATCAAGGAAAATTTCATTTTCTTTTAAAACTTTGAAATGCCAATACGGTGATATTATTAAAAGCCAAATCAATAACACACCATAAGTTCCATATAGAAAAGGTGTTTTTTCCAAGCGGGTAATCCACATAACAGCAATTATAATAGCGTAAGCGATGATCGGTTCGATTAAATTAATTAATTGAACTCTTTTGAGCAATTGTGGGTCAACACGGTCGCTGTTTATCACAAATATCCCATCATTATGCTCAATCTGTGTAGCATGTTTGCTCATAGTCAAAAATTTGAGCTTTTTCTTTAAAAAGCTTTTATTTTGGAGATATTTGCAAGTACTTACGCAAATTCTATAAAGGCCAGTCGCCTATAATTTGTGGAAATAGGTGATCTGATGCTGATTTGGACCTTCGACTTCTTAAAACGTGATCAAACGGTGCAAGGCGGACAAAAAATCCTTCACTCAAGAACCTATCTCGATGGAGTCTATTCAGAGAAATTTAAAGATAAAGATAAAAATTCTCTCTTTTTGGCCTATTTAACCCTATTTCCCGGAAAAGAGATTGTCAAAATTCGATTAATTCCTCCAGATTCCAACGAATATGTTATCCATTACTTGGAAAAAAGATTTATAGATAACGGCTTAATCGGTGTCTTAACCGTACAAGAAATTAACACCGATAAACCTTTCAACACATGGGGTTCCGAAGATTTAATGGCACAATACATCTTCGGATATTATTTCGAACGTGTTTTGGCGGGTGAATTATGCACAGTCCAAGAAATTTTAGAGTTTCATAAATGGCTGGATGAAGAAATCACAGAATACTATAAAGAATGGTTAGACGAAAGAGAAAAATGCTTCGAACTTGAAAGGAAAGCGCCGCCAATGAATTCAGAATCGGAAGATCGATTTTGGCAAGATGTTGATAAGTTATGGGAGTTTCAATTTATAAATGAATTCGGATTTCCAATAACCAATGTTATCCGATATAAAAACGGCATAAAACAAAATTGGGGGAGCGAAGAAGAAATCAATTTTCAAAATTTAGAGTCGATGACGATCTCTGTATTGAAATCTATTCTCGAACAATCGAAAAGAAAAATGATCATTGATTACTTTAAGGTGAAACTCGAAAATGAATTGGGGTATTCTTACGTTTTCTTCAAATACATTACCGTGGAATCGATCACCATTGTATTATTGCTTAGTATCGGTTATTATAACAAAAAACATTTGCAAATGATTCAATATTTCAAAGGAAATGAACGAAAAGTCTTGGATGAGATAAAAAACACAATCGAATCAAAGCCCGAAATCATAGGCTCTCCGAAACGCTTTATCGACGACTCAAATCACCAAGTAATTGAACAATTGATCGAATCATATATAAGCCAAAATACCAAACAACAAAATAATATAAACGAATCTTTTTAAAATGCATTAATTTTCTTTCGCAGAACCTTTATCATCCCAGATTTTCTTTTAATTTTTATCATGAAAGAAAAAATTCAAAAATCGGATAAAGAGTGGGCCGAAATTTTGACTCGCGACCAATATCACGTGCTTAGAGAAAAAGGAACCGAAAGACCTTTCACGGGCAAATTGCTTCATATAAAAGAAAAAGGCATTTTCACATGTGCCGGATGCGGACAGCCTCTTTTTGAATCAAATACAAAATTCAATTCAGGGACCGGATGGCCCAGTTTTTATAAACCAATATCCCAAGATGCGGTAGAGGAACACACCGATACTTCCTACGGCATGATACGAACTGAAATTTTATGCAGTAAATGCGGTGGTCATTTGGGTCATGTGTTCGATGATGGACCAACCCCAACGGGTAAGAGGTATTGTATGAACTCAATCTCTTTAGAATTTGAACCCGAAGAGAAGAACTAAAACAAAAACCATTAATTTTTTATTTTCAACTCTAATATTTATAATAGAGATGCGGAAAAGAAAGAACCCCTATGTACCTGGTGTAGCGCAGCTGAATTTCAAACCCGATTACGATTGGCAATCAGAAGAGGCCCAAAAAATGTATTACGAATCCACCTCTCTTATTCCACATATCAATACCATTGCCTACGAGGATTGTATCGAAGGTATGAAAAAATTGCCCTCAGAATGCGTGGATTTAGTCATTGCGGATCCTCCCTTTGGAATTAATTTTAACGGGAAAGAGGCAATTTACAATCGTAAAGGGGAGTATGTGGTGGATAATTATAACGAGATCAACGACAATTACGCAGAATTTAGCGATAAATGGATTACCGAGCTTCCCAGATTGATGAAAGATACGGCATCGGCCTATATTTTTTCTGGTTGGACAAATTTGAAGGATTTATTAAATGCAGTTGAGAAAGCAAGGTTAGAACTTGTGAATCATATTATTTGGAAATACCAATTCGGCGTTTTCACCAAACGTAAATTTGTAACGAGCCACTATCATATTTTATTTGTTGTGAAAAACTCAAAAAAATACTTTTTCAATAAATTCGAGCATTATCCTTTAGATATTTGGGATATTCCCCGATCATACAAACCCGGACAAGAAAAAAACGGGACGAAGCTACCCGAAGAGGTGGTGGAACGAGCAATCAATTTCAGTTCCAAACCCGGAGATCTGATTTTCGATCCGTTCATGGGAAATGGAACCACAGCGGTCTGTGCTAAATTAAATTATCGACATTATTTTGGATTTGAAAAAAACACCAAATTGGAACCTTTGATTCGCTCGAACATCGATTCGGTTCAATTAGGGGCTCATTACAGACAGTATTCTACATATTTACCTTCGATCGATGAATTAGCAAAAAAATATCCCGCTGTCCGAAGTCGTATCAATGCAAATAGCAACGATAAACAAACAGATGAATAATTTTGAATACAAATATCTTTATTAGGCATAATATTATTGAAAATAATGTTTACGAAAGCGGTACCGATCGTCGATCGCAAAAAGATGTTGACCAATCTGCAAACGATGATTAAAAAGGCGAGGGATTCCGGGGTAGAATTTCGGCCGCATTTCAAAACGCATCAAAGTCCGGTTATCGGAGATTTTTTCAAAAATTTTGGTGTAACCAAGATCTCCGTGTCTTCGGTGGATATGGCGGAATATTTTTCTCATTTTGGTTGGCATGATATCACCATTTGTGTTCCCTTGAATATTCACCAAATTTCTCGAATTGATAAACTCGCATCAAAAATATCATTGCATATTCTGCTCGAAAATGAGATATCGACCTTGATTTTGGTCGAAAAAATCAAACACCGGATTTATGGATGGATTGAAATCGATACCGGATATAAGCGAACGGGAATTGAATGGAATAAAACGGAATTGATAATAAAAATCGCTAAAATCATATCGAATCATAAAAATATTGATTTTCAAGGAATTTTGACTCATGCGGGGCATAGTTACCATTGTTCAAACCATCAGCAAATAATGGAGATCTATGAGGATACCCTTCAAAAAATGAAATCGATAAAAACTGAGTTAAAAAAACAAGGATTTGACTCAATAAAAATATCAATTGGCGACACACCAACATGTAGTGTAATCGAAAGATTTGACCCCGAAATATCTGAAATTCGGCCTGGGAATTTTATCTTCTACGACTTAAAACAATGGTTGATTTCCTCATGCTCGTTCGAGCAAATTGCATTAGCGGTTATTGCACCGGTCATATCAATTCATCCAGATCGCTCAGAATTCGTTGTTCACTGCGGCGCAGTACATCTCAGCAAAGAGAGCATGCCGAATCCCGAAGCGAATGGGGAGCCCTTCTTTGGGATGATATGCAAACCGAATCCCGATTGGACTTGGAGCCGGCTTGAGAAAGATGTCTATATAAGAACAGTTTCCCAAGAACATGGAATTGCAAAAGCACCTAAATCTTTCATTAACTCGCTTAAAATTGGAGAATTGCTTTTAATCATTCCGATTCATTCTTGTTTGGTGGTAAACAACTTTCCGTATATGTATTGGACAGAGGGACAGCCTATCAAAAAAATGATATATGATCTAAATTGATATGAAGCGGATTCTCTTTATAATGCCTTTTAGATTCATGTTTTTTAATTATTTTGATCGAAAATGAGATTCATAAAAAAAGAGAATAAAATTTGCGTGTTTATTTTACCGTGACACTTTTTGCGAGGTTCCTTGGTTTGTCCGGGTCATATCCGTTGTAGTCTGCGGCAAAATAGGCCATGATTTGAAGCGGAAACACGAAAGGAACAGGACACATCGCAATTTCGTATTTGTCCTTCTTAATCGGTACACGGATGGTGTCATCGGAAATTTCCGTAATCTTTGTGTCGAAATCGGCGACCACGGAGAGAATTTGCCCGCCTCGTGCTTTCATTTCCATTACGTTCCCAATTAACCGATCGTATGTCTCATCGGGAGGTGCGACAAAGACAACCGGAAAGCCTTTTTCTATCAATGCAATAGGTCCATGTTTGGATTCACCTGCTGAATATGCTTCGGCATGGTTGTATGAGATTTCTTTTAATTTTAAAGCACCTTCGCACGCTGCAGAGATCGATGCTCCTCTTGCAAGGAAATAAAAATTCGGTTTTTTTGCATACTTTTCCGCTATCGCCTTTATTTTATCTTCTTGGGCCAAAATGGCATCGCATACATCAGCCGTTCTCAACAAAGCGGCCTTATATTTTGCAATTTCATCTTTCGGGAATTTCCCGCTTAACTCACCGATTCTCAAGGCTACCACGGTTAAAGCGGTGACTTGTGTGCAATATGCTTTTTGGGATGCTACCGCAACCTCTGGACCCGCTGCTGTAATGATTACATGATCTGAATATCGGGTAATTGAAGATCCAACCACGTTTACAACTGAACAGATTTTTGCTCCGAAGTTTTCTCGTGCGTATCTGATTGCTTCGACCGTATCGGCGGTTTCACCGGATTGAGATACGGCAATCACAACAGAATTTTTTGGAATAGTCGGTAATGAATCTTTGAATTCGGAGCAAAGGATCGCTTCGATGTAAGGCCCACCAAATTTGGTAATTTGGAATTTTCCCGCAAGACATGCATAAAAAGCAGTTCCAGCAGCAGTAATATACACATGCTCCGCTTCCATTATTGTTTTTGCGAACGCATCGATATTCTCTTGAGGCATTTTTACTTGATCTCGGATCTTTCTGGGCACTTCATGTAACTCTTTGTGCATAAACCATTTGTATTCCTTGCCATCCAAACTCTTTTCCGCCGCATCGATGGACCATTGCACTTCAATGAAATCCCGTTTTACTTTTTCACCCGTGTGAACTTTATAGATTTCAACAGAACCGGGTTTCAATAACGCAAGTTCATCATCATCCAACACAACGGCCTTTCTGGTTAACGGCAAGAACGCGGGAATATCGGAACCACAATAGGTTGTTTCTCCCGGCGTAATCCCGATGGTTAATGGAGACTCTTTTCGGGCAACTATCATGTAATCAGGCGTATCCGCGTGCACCACCACAATACCATATGCCCCTTCTAACCGCTTTATGGCTGCGATAACCGCATCTTTAAAATTCATACCTTTATCAATGTTCTCCGAAATCAAATGCGGGATTACTTCAGTATCGGTATCCGATTTGAAGACAACGCCGCGAGAAGATAATTCTTTTCGGAGGTCTTGGTAATTTTCAATAATTCCGTTGTGAACTACAGCCACCTTCTCTTTCATATCCAAGTGAGGATGAGAGTTCTTCGGAACAGGGGGCCCGTGGGTAGCCCATCTCGTGTGACCTACACCAAAGGTTCCTTGCATATTGTCAAACAAACCGTCTTTATTTATTATTGCAATCTTGCCAGCTGCTTTATTGCAAATGATTTTTCCATTGTTAACAAGGGCAATGCCCGCAGAATCATATCCTCGATATTCAAGTCTTTGAAGACCTTCTCGAATGAGTCTGGCGACGGGCACATCCTTCTTGTTAGTTATGATGCCAAATATTCCGCACATAATTGAATCGAAAAAATTAATAAGCGAATTTAAAATTTCGGCTTTTTTTACAGCATGCCATATTTGTCTCGATGGATCTTTCGCACGATTTCCGCTTGATGATACACTTCTTCGATTCGATCCCCTATTTTATTAAAATCATGAAGATCGATAGCTAAACGCTTTGCATTTTCAAGGATCGTATTTTTTGCTGAGCCCATTTCAACCACATTTGGAATAATCTTAATAAAATCTTCATCCGTTTTACCCTTAAAGCAATGCTGTTCATGGGTAAGCCAATTAAAAGGAAGAATATCGCGAGTAACAATTGGAATTTCACACACGGCGGCTTCAATGAGAGGAATCCCTTGGTTTTCGACATAGGAGGGAAAGAAGAAAATATCGCCACCATAATACGCATCCCGAATATCATCGTAAAAGCCGGTAAATTTTAAATTCGGAACTTTGGCGGCCGCTTTCGTGTATTCGTTCTCAACAATGGGCCCGGTCCACACAAATTCATATTGAGGAAGTTTTTTTGCCACTCGATAAAAAGTATCAATTCCCTTTCGCTTCCATGTATAACCGCAATTGATAATAACCGGTTTTCCGTGATCAATTTTATATTTGTCCATTAAATAATCTCGAAACCTGGATTTATGATTGACGCCTTTTTCGGGCATAAATTTCTCCAATTTTACGCCATTGGATAACACCTTGATTAATTTGTTTATGCCGGTGTTTTTTAAACAATAAGCAGAATAATCTGTTGGCGTGATGATGATATGAGCATAACTATATAATTTGCGAATATAAATCGGAATCAGCGTTTTATTGAATAAATCGATATTTGGGAGAAAGCCACCTTGTAAATCTTCAGCAGTGGTATGGGCATGTTGAACACAAGCGCACTTATATTTTTCTTTCAGAGAATAGAGTTTATAGATAGCATAGGGGCCATAGGTCGAACTCGCAACAACATCCGGTCGTTCTCCTTTTGGAGGCGTGGTGTTTATATATACTTCGTGACCGCGTTTTTTGAGTTCGCTGATTACATCTCTTGTATTTGTCTCGATTCCGCCCATGGTCTCTTTTTTCATGAGTTGCTTCATAAAATCGATTTCTTCAATAAAAATAACTTTCATGTGTAGCAGAAAGAATTACTCCAAAAAAAGGATTTTTCTTGTTTCTTTCAATCCAGTTTCAAAGATTTTAATTCATTTAACAAACGCGCGGCTTCAGCATTGCCCCCCATAGATTCTAAATTTTTTGTTAAACTCCCAATATTCGTTTTTAGCTCGTGCCTTGCCTCTTCTTTTTCTTTCGGGTCATTTCCTTTGAACCTTTCAATGAGATCTTCTATTACTCCAAATATCGCTTCCAATGACACTCCTCCTACTTCCTTTTCTCGATGAAAAAATAAATAGTTTGTGATTTACTCGTCGACCAAGCGCCAAAAATCAGATCAACCATTTATTGACACACGTTCAACACCACGAACCCGAAAATTTGCATCAATGTACAATAACATGCCGTGTCCCCGATGGATATGGACAAGGGCAACGGGATAATCGGTGGTTTTTTCAATTAAATCTTTTTTAATACACACCCAATATTCTGTTTTACAAATTCGGCAATCACCTCTCACAAATTTGATTCTTTCATCTTTAATGTGTTGAAAAATAGGTTCGATCTGCCCAATGAAGCCAGAAAAGAGGGAATTGTCACTTACAATAAACTGATTGGAGAAAATCATTGCATAGGTTGACAGAAATTTCTCAAGTAAAGCCTCGATGAATGCTTCTAAGAATTGGAACTGGATAGTGGCATCGCTTGAAATAATTGCGATATATTGGCCTTTTTTAAAAGAGATTGCGCGGAGATCTTTTATGGAGGTTTGATAGAATTCATTTTCGATAACATTCTCTTTAGCCGGTAATAATTCGATAGGAAAGATTGTTGATCGCAAGCCTTTGGGGTTCCATTGGAAAACACAATCCTTTTCTTTAAAAATATAAATTGCACGAATTTTATCAATAGTATAATCAGATTTAACTGACATCAATTGATCTTTAAATTTTTGAGTTAAAAAAGGTTTGCAATGGTCATTTTTCTTATCTTTCGATTTCCTTAACGTTTCTTATATTTCTTCGTTCCGGATTCCATTATTTCTTCGATTTGTTTTCGCATCGCAAGAGTTGTTAATTTTAATTTTAATGCTTGATATTGTTGTGGATTTGCCAATTTCATACTCTTTCCGATTTCCATAAATGTGGCGGGAGTTTCGGTGAGAACTGAAATGATTTTCGCATCAGAAAGCGGATCATCAACCACGGGTTTTTCAATTTTTGTGGGTTTTTCAATTTTCGCGGGTTTTTCAATCTTTACGGTATCCGGTGATTTTTGTTCACTTATTTTTTTCGTTTCGGGTTGTGATGATGTTTTCTTTACCATCTTTGCGTCTTCTTTAATATTACTTGAAGATATGTCTAATGTAATTTGTGTTTTTTCACCAGTCGATTTAACAGCATGTTTTTCTGATGGTATGGTTTTCTTTTCACTCTGTTTCGTTTCTTTCTTCACCGAACCCTTCTCTTTTGGCTCATCTTTCAATATTTTGGTGGTTTCTTGAGGTTCTTTCTTGGGTTCAATTTTTGCTTTTGGTTTTAAGGATTCCAAAAATTTCAATTGCGCTTCAGATTGGGGTTTCGGTGCTTCAACCGGTGCTTTCGGTGCTTCAACGGAACCTTTGGGTGCTTCAACCGATGCTTTCGGTGCTTCAACGGAACCTTTGGGTGCTTCAACCGGTGCTTTCGGTGCTTCAACGGAACCTTTGGGTGCTTCAACGGAACCTTTGGGTGCTTCAACGGAACCTTTGGGTGCTTCAACGGAACCTTTGGGTGCTTCAAC
>CAZUTM010000034.1:4767-11515 GCA_964623665.1 uncultured archaeon | reverse complement strand
TGCTTCAACCGGTACTTTCGGTGTTTCAACGGAACCTTTGGATGCTTCAACCGGTACTTTCGGTGTTTCAACGGAACCTTTGGATGCTTCAACCGGTACTTTCGGTGTTTCAACGGAACTGGGTGCTTCAACGGAACTTTTCGGAGATGCCGCCTCTTCTATTTCTGTTTTTGCTTCAATTGAATTTAAATTAATCTGTTTAATCAATTGTTTTAAAGTAATTTCTGTTATGTTGTCTTCTTCGTCCATTCTAATGATTTTTTGTCCTTTGGCGGTTCTGCTGGATGTTTTAATCGTTTCGAGATCACAAGCGGTTGCTTTGCCGTTTGCAGATTTTAATGAAACTTCTGTACAATCATCGCATAATTTTGCATAGATCAAGCGATCTCCTTCTTTAATATCAATGGCTTTAAGACCGTTGGAACGAATTGTTTTAAATTCCATCACATCGGTTTTTTTAATCAACCCTTTAGCGGTAATAAACAAGAAATATTTTGGTAATTGCCCCGCCGGTTTCTCTTCATTGAATATATCATTTTCAACAATAACCATATCTGCGATTTCATCATTTTCTTCTTTTTTAATGTATTCAACGATGTTTGTATCCTTTTTAGCCCTGAAGTTGGTTTGAATAGGGATTGCAGTCGGATTCACATTAAATACTGTTCCCGATTTCATGAACACGATTATTGAGTTTTCCGAGGTGACCTCTTGATTGATACGGATTGGTTCATCAAAAAGTCCTGATAAATCTCGGTTTGCATCATCTTTAAGGACCTTTTCCGTAAAATCATCCAAATCAAATCTCTTGACTCGCCACGATTGTGAGATTAAAAGTTGAGAATCGGCTTGCTGCATCTGCTCGACCAATTGATCATGGTCGATTTGCTTCTTTGAAAAGTCGATGATGCTTTTCCTCGGCTGGCCAAATTTTTGAATGATTTCTAAGGATTCTTGCTTAATGATTTCCAAGATTTCTTTTCGGTCTGATAAAATCTTTTTCAATCGTTTAATTTCTTGCTCGGTGGCTTTAATATCTTCTTCGTTTTTCTTTACATCCCCTTTATTAAAAGTTCCAAGACGTTTGTTATAAATTCTTTCTGATTGTCTATCATTAATATTGTATGCTACTTTCAGATTATTTAAAGCGTCTTGCCGGTCTATCGAAGATCTAATGATTTTAATTGCTTTGTCGGGGTCTTGATTAACCATTTTATCTGTTATTAGATCTTCCAAGGTCTCTTCCTTTTTCTTTAATTCGTATTCTGTCCTTTTCCGGATAATAATTTCTCGCATCTGAATAAAATGTGCAATCAGATCTCTAATATTGAGGATTTCTGGTTTCAGTCCATTATGCGTAAGGGCAAGATTCTGTACATTTCTTGAGACTTCCATTTGTGTGTTTTTGTATAAATAACTGATAATAAGGTCTGGGTTCACATCTTTTTTCAATCCAATATAAATTCGTATGCCCGTTTTGTCGGACTCATCTCTTAGTTCGGAGATTCCAACGATTTTTCCGGCACTTGCAAGTTCAGCGATTTTTTCAATTAAATTTGATTTATTCACGGTGTAAGGAATTTCATCTATGATAATGGCTTGACGACTTTTTTCATTCTCGATATGGTATTTAGCCCGAATTATGACCTTTCCTATCCCTGTTTTCATATATTTCTTAATTCCATCTTCTCCCGAAATGATTCCACCCGTGGGAAAATCAGGTCCTTTAATATGTTTAGCAATATCTTCGTACGTGAAATTATCTCCAACGTTTATTGCTTCAATAACGGCATTCATGACTTCCGTTAAATTATGGGGCATTATGTTTGTGGACATTCCTACAGCGATACCACTTGCCCCATTTATAAGCAAGTTAGGAAATCTTGCGGGTAAAAATGAGGGTTCTTTTAGACTGCCATCGAAATTATCAATAAAATTAACGGTGACATCTTTTATTAAATCCTCTGTCATTTTCTCGGTAATCGGGGCTAATTTTGCTTCGGTATACCGCATAGCCGCAGGGTTATCTCCATCTATAGACCCAAAATTGCCTTGAGGAACAATGAGGGGCACCAACATGGAAAACGGTTGGGCCATTCGAACCAATGCATCATAAATGGATGCGTCACCGTGGGGATGATAATTACCCATAACGTTACCTACAATCCTTGCACATTTGACGGTAGGTTTGCTATGAATGTTCCCGGCATCGAACATCCCAAAAATTATCCTTCTTTGTACGGGCTTTAAACCATCCCGAATATCCGGAATGGCTCGTCCGACAATAACACTCATAGCATAAGATAAATATGATTGTTCCAATTCACTACTGATGTCCGTTTGAACGACCTTATCAACAACAACGATTTTCTGTTTTTCTTCTTTCTTTGCCATAAAATTCACCCGTTAGTTTAAATATCCAAATTTTGAACTGCATTATAATGTTCCATGATAAAATCTTTCCGCGGGCCTACCTCATCGCCCATTAACATGGAAAACACACTATCTGCATGGATGACATCATCGAATGTGACTTGTAATAATTTTCGACTTCCTTTTTTAATCGTGGTTTCCGCAAGCTGCTCGGGATTCATTTCACCCAACCCTTTATATCTCTGGACGTGGATATTTTCCTTTTTATCAAGCGGGATTTTATATCTTTTCATGAATGCATTCAATTGCTCATCTAGATTTTGTTCTTCATATGAATATTCTTCGGTTGGAGTTTTTCCTTGTTTATAGGAGAATTTGTAAATCGGTGGCACCGCAATATACACGTGTCCTTCTTTTACCAGTTTTTTCATATAGCGGAAAAAGAAGGTTAACAACAGAGTCCGGATGTGTTGTCCATCAACATCCGCATCGGTTAGGATGATAATTTTTCCATACCGCAATTTTTCCAAGTCAAAACCGATTTTTTTTCTCTTTTTCTTTCCTTTTTCCAGATCTTCTGAAACATTTTGTGAATCTTGGTCTTCTTCTGATTCTTCATCTGCTTCTTCTTCCTCTGTCTCGGATTCTTCAGAGGCTTTTAAAGATGTTTGATTTCCAATTTCAGATGTTGGCGGAATATCAATATTTATTACCACTTCTTGTTGTGATGAATTATTTGTTTCGGGTTCTTCAATAAGTTTTAATTCGGACTCTTCGAGACTTTCTGGCTCAAATTTTTGATCGGGATTTGGTTTTCCTTTTTCTTGATTCTGCTCACCGTTTTCTTCCCCATTTTCTTCCCCATTTTCTTCCGTTTCATCTTCGGATCCCGTAGAAATTCCTACACCAATTGCTTGAATTAAAGATTTAATTTCTTCATTCTCCAAAATTTTATGGATAGCTGCCTTTTCAACGTTTATAATTTTACCTCGCAGAGGGAGCACGGCTTGAGTACGACGATCTCTCGCTTCTTTAGCGGAACCGCCTGCAGAATCACCCTCAACGATAAATAATTCACATTCAGATGCTTTTTTGGATGAACAATCTGCTAATTTTCCCGGCAATTTTGATACTTCCATCGGGTTTTTTCTGCGAACAATATCTTTTGCTTTTTGACTCGCAAGTCTGCTTTTATGAGCCAACTCTACCTTATCCAATATTGCTTTACGAATCTTGGTTTTCTTCTCTAAAAATTTCGTAAGTTCATCATAGATGAAATCGCTCACGATATTTGTAACTTCGGAATTTCCCAATTTCCCTTTGGTTTGTCCTTCAAATTGAGGATCCGGAACCTTTACGGCGACCACTGCAGTTAATCCTTCTCGAATATCATCGCCTTTATACGCTTCTTTCGACTTTCCGGCCTTTTCTTTTACAAAATAATTGATCGCCTTGGTTAATCCTTGTTTAAAGCCGGTGAGGTGTGTTCCTCCGTTCTCAGTATAAACATCATTAACGAAACTCAACACATTTTCATAATACGTATCTTCGCAGTATTGCAATGCGATTGATATGTCAATCTCACCACCTTTCCCTTCAAAATATATCACTTCATCGAATGCCTTCTTCTTTCCTTTAGTCAAGGTTTCAATGAAATCTATGAGCCCATTTTCACTATAAAATTCTTTTTCAAAAGGCTTATTCGGATCTCGAACATCTTTAACTAAAATTTGTAATTTTGGGTTTAAAAATGAAGAGTTTTGAACCCTCGATAAAATTCGTTCTCGTTCAAAAACAGGCTTCGAAAAATCCACGTTTTTAAAAATTTGCTTATCCGGACTGAAGCGAATTCGGGTTCCCGTTTTCTTTTTCTCTGCCGGAGGCAAATTCTTTGATTTTAATTCTGTTAATTTGAGCCCTCTGGAAAATTCTTGATAAAATTCCTTTCCTTCCCTAAAAATGGTTACTTCGGTTTTTTCCGAACAAGCGTTCACAACCGCGAGTCCGACACCATGAAGCCCTCCGGACACCTTATACACATTTTTATCGAATTTTCCACCGGAATGCAATGTAGTAAATATGAGTTCAAGAGCGGGAACTTTTTTTTCCGGATGAATCCCTGTCGGAATTCCTCTACCGTTATCTTCAATCTGTATGAAATTATCCGGTTGAATCTCGATTTCGATTCGATTACAATAGCCCGCCAGAGTTTCATCGATTGAGTTGTCGATTACCTCATATGCAAGATGATGCAGACCCGTAATTCCGATATCTCCAATGTACATTGATGGTCTTGTTCTGATTCCATCTAACCCTTCTAAAAGTTTGATTTTATCCGATCCATAATCTGATTCTGCCGCATCCTTTTTGGTTGCCAATTCTTTTTGACCATCTGATTTCTTTTTTCCCGCTTTTGACATTACAAACACCTAACACGATAGAAAATTTACTTATACGATATACATGCACAAAGAGGATAATTAAACATATTACTCCCTATATGCGTGTGAATTGTGATTTTTCAGTAATTCACTGACCTAATCATGTATTTAAACGTTTTTAAAACTTTTGAAACGCATTTTGAAGATCAATGATATCTCATTTCCAAACTCGAAAACAAATGCTTGAATTAGAACAGTTTGAAGTTGCAAATCTCGAATAAACAAATTGTTCGATTTATATAAAATGATGACTTTTGGATGTTTTTGAGCGGGCACAACATATTTTTGATATCGCTGCTTTTTCAATGCGATGACCGAATTCGGGGAACATCCCGCAAATGAAATTAGGGAAACTAAAGGATCAAGGTTGCGGGGTAAAACTATTTGCATGTGCTTAACGGGATCGGTGGCAGTTGTTCAAGCGCCGGGAATTGCGCGAGACCTCATTCGAAATGGCGCAAATGTGTTTGTTGCCATGACCAAAGCTGCCACCGAACTTATCCATCCTTATTTAATGGAATGGGCCACCGGAAATCCAGTCATATTGGGGTTAACCGGAAAAGTAGAACATATTCAAATGGCGGGAGCACGGCAAAATAATAGAGGAAAAGCAGATCTCATTTTGGTATGTCCCGCAACGTCGAACACTATCAATAAAATCGCAGCGGGCATTGATGATAATCCGGTCACCACCATAGTGACAACCGCATTTGGAAGTAATACTCCCATCGTTATTGTTCCGGCGATGCATGATTCCATGTACAGACACCCCATCCTTATGGAAAATATCGAAAAACTCAAAAAATACGGAATCGAATTCATCGACCCAAGGCTGAGCGAAAATAAAGCAAAAATCGCCGAACCTCAACAAATTATATCCCGAATCATGGATATGTTATCTGATAAAAAGGATTTACTTGGATTGAACTTTATTGTGACCGCAGGCTCTGCGAGGGAATACATCGACCAAATTCGATTCATAGGAAACCCGGCCACCGGAAAAATGGGCATCGCCATTGCAGAGGAAATTTTATCACGAGGCGGGAAATGTACCTTGGTGCTTGGGCCTACCTCGATAACCCCCCCGATTGGCGCTAAAATAATTAATGTGGAAACGGCGCAACAATATTTGGATGCAATCAAACATGAACTTTCATTGGGAAAGGTCCATGTTCTTATTTCAGCAGCCGCTATCTCAGATTTTACTCCGGATAAATTTTCCGAACATAAAATTTCCTCCGAAACCTCCGAACTCTTGATTAAGTTAGTTCCAACACCAAAAATTATCGATGAGATACGGAAAATAAATAAAGAGATTTTTATTACCGCATTTAAAGCAGAAACAGCCTATGAAGGTGAAGCATTGGTCGAGAAAGCCAAAAAAAGGCTCGCAAAAGGCGGGATTAATCTGATTGTTGCTAATAATGTCTCGAAAGAGAATAAAAATGCGGGGTTTGCAAGCGATACAAATGATGTATATATTATTGATGATAAGAATAACATGAAACATATACAATTAAAAGAAAAAAGAGTTATCGCTTCAGAATTATTGGATATCATTCTTGCCAAGCTAAAAGAACAATGAACGGAATTAACCACCTATTCGTAGGGTTCATGCCATTTATCGAGTTCTGCCATGATCTTGCCCATTTTTTCGCCCAAGAACGTTTGTTTTTCAAGGAAATCTTTTTCACTCACCTTTCCTTGCATTGCTTGTTGCTGTAAATTAAAGAATATGTTTTGAATTTGTTTCAGTTGTGATTTTAATTTGGCTATTTCATCCGGAGTCGGTCTACATTCCAGTTCTTGTTCCATTATCGGAACCGGAGTTGACGCGGGTGCGGAAGAGGGCTTGGGACTCGGAGTTGGAGAAAGTGTAGACGCGGGTGCGGAAGAGGGCTTGGGACTCGGAGTTGGAGAAAGTGTAGACGCGG
>CAZUTM010000034.1:0-4667 GCA_964623665.1 uncultured archaeon | reverse complement strand
GTGCGAAAGAGGGCTTTTGTGTAGCACCAGAAGAAGGAGATGTCGCGCCTCCCTTTGCAGCATCAGCAGTCATATCCATATTTGCTTTCCACCAAAAAGAATCGGGGTCATCGGCAAACACCTCTTCCTTTGCCATTTCATTGGTTGCATATTTATAGACCGGATACTCTTTCAAATTAGGTGTATAATTGATCTCCATCGTCAGAACGGTTCGCTCATTGCTCAACTCATTTTTTATAACTTTCAGATTGGGCGACAACTCAACTCGATTATTCAGCCAATCGACACGAATGAGAAACTTTACCATGATACCGTCCATTTGTATTTATCGAAATTTAACCTTTTTGCTGGATTTCCTTAAAAAGTAAATTTCAAAAACGTAGAAAGTCTATTGGAATTATGAATTTGGGAATTGTTCTCAATCGGGTCTCATTCGAGGAAAAGCAAATCATTCTTGCTTGCAAAGAGCTCGGAATAAATGTGGAACAAATCAAGAACGAAGAACTTTTTCTTCAACTTAATGCCGAAAAGGATCCGCAAATCAAATCGGATGTACTGCTTCAACGCTCGTTAAGCACCATTAGGGCAATCTATTCAACCGGCGTTCTTGAAACAAAAGGATATAAGGTGGTAAACAATTACCATGCCGTTTCAATAAGCGCGGATAAGCTTTTAACAACGTTATTGCTCGAGAAACATAAAATACCTAGCCCAAAAACATTTGTCGGATTTACCGGAGAGGCAGTTATGGCAACCGTAGAGAAATATTTAAGTTATCCGATGGTCACCAAGCCGATAATCGGCTCATGGGGCCGCATGGTTGCAAAAATTGAAAGTAACAACCATCTTTCATCTATCGTTGAATCCAAAGAAGTAATGGGTGATTTATTCCAAAAAATTCATTATTTCCAAGAATTTATTGACGCACCAAAATTAAATCCAAACAATCCCGCGGATATTAGAGTATTCTATCTTGGCGGAGAATGTATCGCAGCGATGGGTCGATACAGACCGGAGAACGATTTCCGAAGTAATATCGCATTAGGCGGAAAAGCAAAACCAATGATTGCCGATTCTGAAATGGCATCAATGTGCAAGAAAATTGCAGAAGTTTTCCAAGGAGAAATATTAGGAATAGATCTGATGATCACAGAAAAAGGCTATGTGTGCATCGAAGTAAATGGAGTTCCTGGCTTCGAAGGAATCACAAATGCAACCGGAATCAACATTGGGATGAAAATAGCAGAGTATCTTAAGAATAAATATTTATAATAATCGCGGGAAGTTCAAACATATTAGGAAAAAAGCGGAAAGCGAAAAAAGCGGAAAGCGAAAAAAGCGGAAAGCGAAAAAAGCGGAAAGCGAAAAGAGAAAAAAGAAAAAAACATAAAAGGAGAAATCGAAATGACCGATGTTCATGTAATTAAAATTGGTGGGGCTCTTGTAGCAGCAGATTTAACCCCCGCAATCGAAGACATTGCTGAGTTAATTAAAGAAGGCTATAAGTTCGTGTTGGTACACGGTGGCGGGCCCCAAATAAATGATATCGAATCCAAAATGGGCCGGCAGCCAAAAATTTACGAAACACAACAAGGAATGAAAACCAGATACACAGACCGGGAAACCATGGATGTTGTACTCATGGCTCTCGGAGGGTTTGTTAATAAAACCTTAGTTGAGAAATTCATGCTTAAAGGGATTAAAGCATTCGGATTCACCGGCCTTGATGGAGGCTGCATCAGAGCCGAAAGAAAAGATAAAATCATGGTCATCAAGGATGGAAAACGTCTTATATTGCGCGGAGAATATTCCGGAAAAGTAACCACCGTGGATCCCGCCCCGATCAAAATGATTCTTGATGCGGGATATTTGCCGATAATAGGATCCATTTCTTCGGACGAGCATGGTAATGCGGTAAATACCGACGGAGACAGAGCCGCATCTGCTGTTGCGGCGGCACTGGGTGCAACATCACTCATAAGCTTAACCGATGTACCCGGCATATACAAAGATTTGGAGACCAAAGAAATCATTCCTAAATTATCCGTGAAAGAAGCAAAACAGATGATCGAAACCCTTTCGGGAGGAATGAAGAAAAAACTATATGCTGCATTGGAAGCATTTGAACATTCGATCAAGAAGGTCTATATCTATTCCGGACAAGAACCGAAGCCATTTACCGCTGTTTTGAAAGAAGGAAAAGGAACGGTTATATATAACGAATAGAAGAAGCGGAAAGCAGAGAAGAAGAAAAAAAAAGAAAAAAAAAGAAAATGTGATGAGCATGCAGACCGAGTTTACAGATCCTGTCCTATTCCTTCAAAAAATCATAAGCATCGAATCGATAAGCGGAAATGAAGCCCAATTATCCCATTTTTTAATAGAATTTCTGAAATTTCATGGATTTTCGATTTTACCTTCCGAACTGGGAAATGCCGTTGGGATAAAAGGATCGGGAGTCCCCATTCTATTATTATCTTCGCATATCGATACCGTTCCAACGAAAAACCCTTTTCGTACTGAAGGCGGAAGAATATTTGGAATGGGTGCAGTGGACTGTAAACCTTCTCTCGCATCCATGTTTTTCTCCGCAGCCACGACCGAATGGAAAGAAAATCAAGGAACGATCATCTTGGCGGGAATCGTCCAAGAAGAAATCAGCCACCTCGGAATGAAAGACTATTTTAAAAACGGACTAACCCCAGAATATGCAATTTTCGGCGAACCCACCACGGAGACCCAAATTTGCGTAGGATATAAAGGAAGACTGCTTGTTCGCATCGAAATCACATCGGACACCGGACACGCCGCATGTTGTTGGCAATATGATAATCCGGCCGAATTATCCATTATTATTTTTAATAAAATAAAAGA
Organism: uncultured archaeon; assembly: GCA_964623665.1. GTDB lineage: Archaea > Asgardarchaeota > Lokiarchaeia > Sigyniarchaeales > Promethearchaeaceae > CAZUTM01. The sequence goes on along the minus strand of CAZUTM010000034.1, from coordinate 1,793 downwards.
ACTCGAAACAAAAATCAAATCAAATAATCAAAATCAAGAACCTCAAACAAAGTTTCAAGAACTGAGTGTAGTTTTAACCAACATCATTGCAGAATCCTCCGATAATACTATCCCAAACACATGTACCTTTTCCATCGATATACGAATACCACCCAAAATCACCACACATGATCTCAAAGCAAGTATCGAAAATATCATCGAAGAAACCAAAAAAAGCCACCTTATAAACAATAATACCCGAATTGTTCTACAGATTTTAAGCGAAATAGAGTCTTGCGAATCAGACCCCAACAATCTTTTGCCCAACGCGTTGAGATGGGCTATTTTTAAAACAACGGAGAAAAAACCCGTGTTTGTCAAGAAGACAGGCACATCATTTACCAACCTTATTGCCGCCCATTATGATATCCCGGTAATCACATACGGACCGGGAGATCCGAAATTGGAGCATAGCGATGCGGAATTTATCGAAATTGAAGAATATTTGCGGGTTATAGAAATTTATCGGAAGTTCTTCGGAAAATTTACAGAACTTTACCGAAAAGTGAATTGATTCTTCGAATTCACCCAATGTATTATGCAAACCTTTTTTTCGGTTGATTCCAATTCGTATTCATGGCGCGAGAACCCGGAAAAAGGATTTTTTTCTTCCTTGGAATTCCCTTACTCGCCTTAAATTTCATTATAGGATTTCTGGGGCTGATCACGGGAGTTTTGATTACGATATTCGATTTTATATGGGTATATTTGATAGTTGTTTGGGGAAGGAAAGATAATTTTTATAATCGCTTATTCAAATTATCGCTAATTTTGTTTTCGATGCAGATGTCTTATCTTGTTTATAGTGTCTCGAATCCGATTTATTGGCCTTCTGAACTGAAAACCGGCTTTGATCGGTCTCATTTAATCACCCCAAACGATCCGAATGTTCTCATCTTGCGAGAACAATTCGATAAATGGCTTGATACACATCCAAATGCAACCGATGTTCATTATTCTATTTGGTATGAAGATGGCTTACGAAAATACGAGAATTATGCGGGATATTGGTACGATCTCTATAATATCTCTTGGGTAAATTTAACAGACATCGGAAAACTCATGGTTGTGGACTATTATATCCAAAATATCGTAATGGAATATGAATACGATATGCCGGTCTATGGGTTCAACGATTTTAAGGCGACACCGAATCAGATTCTACAACCGTGGATCGATAGCGGGTTTACAAATAGAACAAAAGATGATTGTGATGGCTCTGCTGTTGTAACGGTATCATTGTTAAAAAATCTTGGATATGATGCCTATATCGGTTCGGGAAAAGGGCATTGGTTTTCGGTGGTAAAACTCCCCGATTATAAATATGAGATATTCTTGAATACATGGCAAACAATCAATACCTTCGCATATTTCAACGAAACCACAATGGTAATCACACAATCCCCAATATTAACATTGCTTGACATAATTTTATGGACGGAATTGCCGGATGACTTCAATGCAACAATGAAGGTTTTATCAATGGGAAATTTCACGCTTGGATTCGTTCTTTCTTTCGCCGCTTCTTTTTGTATTGTGTTGTTAATAAGAAGTCCGCACACCTATGTCAACTCGCTTAATCTGGTTCCGGATGAGGAAGATCGGAAAGGCAGAATCGATAAACTCTCTAAGTACAAGTTTAGAAAGAAAAAATACAACCCGCTCAATTGGTTCTTGGACCGTACATATATACGGGTAGGAAATCCGTTTAGAAATCGATATCTTGCCGAATGGATCAATATTATATTCACAAC
>CAZUTM010000033.1:13421-35800 GCA_964623665.1 uncultured archaeon | reverse complement strand
TTGTTTTTTCGGCTTTTTGGCTCCTACATTCGGTTTTTTGACCGGATTTTCGGCTTCCTTGGTCGGATTTTCGGGGTTGGTTTTTCATTGTTTTCACTTCTCCTTGATTGGGTGCGTGCGGGGCGCATCTGATCTAATATACGGTCGGGAGTATATAAAGATCCCGTTATCAGTGATTATTATGTATTCCGGGATTTTTTAAGATCTCGCTCCAAAAAAGGCTAAATTTGGCCTGCACCGAAAAATTAAAATCCAATACCGAATTGAACATCGAATATTGAAATTTAATTCAAAATTCTTCTATAGTTTTTTTCAAACCCATCCGCTGGCTTCTATAAAAATGGCATAGCAATACATCAAAATAGCATAAAATCCCGATATCAGGGATTATTATGGATTCCGGGATTTTTGTCTTTCTTCTATAATAAAGTGCACCAAGCGGGCGCCTGCCCTTGAAAAGATCAAACTGCCTATGCTTTGTAATTTTCGTTTGGGTGTTAGAAGCGAAAAAAATTGGGATTAAATTACCCAATGGTCCATTTATTTTGATTCTTTCTTCTTCTTTTGGTAAACATTATGGGAAATCCGTTCTAAGTAGCCATCTTTGCAGAATTGAGCCATGGTATTTCGAAGCGCTTTGATGGACTCCTTATCGGTGTCCTCGAGACCCAGCATGCTTGCTACTCGGAAGAAACTGAACTTCTCCGGTAATTGGCCTTCAATCATTTGATACGTACCCATGCTATTTCAAAATGATCGCCCATTTTTGAAATTGGCGAAAAGGTAAAGAAAAAAAAGGGTTAATACTCTAAGTTTGGATAGGGGTTGCATTCGATTTATTCAAGCACCATTCATTTATAAGGAATTTTTGCTCCGAATTCGAATTTTCATCAAATTCATTCGCTATTGCGGATTTCGGGATCCACAAATCCCCATATTCGTTAAGATTGATTAGAATGGCTTTCGGTCGATTCTTCTTGATTGTTCCTATAACCTCAATTTTTCCGTTGGATGCATTATTTTGGCTCTGTGCTTGAACCGATTTTTGGTTTGTTTGCGATTGCATCGGTTGAGAAGACGGGGCTTGTTGCGTATTTCTTGTACCGTTGGCTTGATTTTGAGCCCTCATGGGAGTTTGGTTCGGTTTTGATTGCATTTGTGAGGAATTGCTTTCTGTTTTTTGTCCAATCGCAGATTTCGGAGGATTATGAACGTTTTGATGTGTTTGATTTGTTTTAACAAGCATTGGTGCTGCGGGGATCGGAATCGGATCGGGTGTTTCTTCTTCTTCGGTTGTCGGAAACGAATTTTCATTCCATGTATTTACCGTTGCAAATTCTATTCTTTCGTCAACCAAATGCTTCATCATTTTCATTAATAGATCGGTCTCCGGAAACAATAATGAGCGGGAGTAATCGGCTACATTGATCCAAAGAAGGTTCGAATCGAGATCGTCCCACTTAAAAGAGATTTTGGTTGTTTCTTCTTTGAATTTATGAACAGTTTGGAAACTGGGGACTTTGCGCTCTAATACGGCCAAGATGTATATCATTTCTCGGAGATTTATTTTCACCGCTTTTCCTTCGTTTAAACGTTCCCAATTGTTATCTTGTTTACGTTTGATAAATTTAAGCATAATAAACGGCTCGTTTTTTGCACCGGCATTCAGAATAAAAGCGGAGTTCTTTCCAAAGAAATCCAATTGATGTGATTCCATGCGATTTTTTCTGCACCAATATATATAAACATCTTTATATTAGCAATTTCAAAGAACTAAATTGCTCAAAAATGCACAAAAAACATTCATCCACGAAGGCAATATTCCTTCTGGAGGCGATGATATGCAATTCTTCGAGAAGAAACTCTCTTCGATACTCAAAATCGATATCGTGAGTTAATTCCTTGAAAAAACGATGGTAGGAATAAATAAATTCGGAAAGAAGATGATCAATACAAGATCGATAGATTGCTGCATTTGAATTCGAGTGATCAAAAATCCCATTATCAATAGTTAACAAATGGGCAATAAAACGATAAAAATCCCGTGATTCGATACCTGCCTCTAATGTAACCGCATCCTCAAAATCTATAAGAAAGATTGCATTTATTTCATTGTTATTGCATAAGGAGCCTTGAAATTCTTCTATAGAGGTGCGATCCGGCTGTTCCGAAACGATAAAATTTTTGAGATTGCAATCCACAAGGTCGATTTTCCACTTATGATTTAATTCCGATAATGCTTTTCCGACTTGACTGAAAACATTTCCATTAACGAATTCAAGAGAATAGGCTAACTCGGATAGCGATCGGCCATGAATATATTCTGAAATCAGAAAGTTTTCATTCTTTTTTATGATTTTAGGCACTTTAAAAAAAGTGGGGTTGAAATCTGTGGGAACGAGGTCTAAATAAGAAGTTAATATGGCGTTGAGATTCGATGCATTCCGCTGATGCACGTTAGACTTAAGATATTCGAGAGGTGTCATAAGTTCATTCTCATATGAAATAAATTCAGCCCATAAAATTGGTTTTTTCTGTTTATTTTGCATTTTCGACCATATAATCTCGTAGATTGCCCTAATTAGCGGATTCACGGTGAAATCGGCCCGGATTTTTAGAATATACAAATTTTCTTGAGTCGGGCTAAGCCCGTTAGATTCATTCATGGTTCTTTTTTCACTCAAAGACCCGCACCACTCCGAACAAGCGATTGTGAAGACAAGATGCTTCCGCGAAAAATGAAGTTCTTTTATTTGAAACTCGCTGAATCCAATAACAGAACATACAATCATCTCAACTCTTTTGATGAAATCTCCCATTTGCAATCATCCGGAATAGTTGTGGCATTTTTATCCTTTGGAGCAGATCAAAAGTATCGCTTGAAAGAATGGTGATTACATGAAATTCTCCAAAATACCGCGAGAGATAAAGATTGCAGATCTTAAAAATTCAGATGGCATGGTGTTCTATCGGTCTGAAAAACATGCAATTGCGTTTATCGCCTTTCGATTTTCTCCGCAATCTTTCTATTCTTCAATGAAAACAACGCTTTCGGAGATTGGAGAAACAACGGTAATTGAACAAAAGACGGCGCTCTCTCAATTGGTATCGAACCTAATGAATACAATACTGAAAGATATCGGCGGTTGCATCTTGGTTATTGAAGATCTTAATTTTAATATTGAGATATCCTTGGAAACCGGAGAAGTTGACTTCTGTTTTAAGCTTGAAGGAGAATCCTTAGAGGATGTTCAGCGGAAAAAATTATTTTTGGAGGAAAAACTGAAAAATTTTATCAACATAAAGGCCCTAAATCAGCTCACAGATGAGTATTTACTTGAGTTTTATTTTAAATCAATTAATACCAAAGAAATTAAAAGCATAACCATCGAAAAAATTGAAAATACAAAACTATTAAAGATATATCATCGGGATTTTGAAGATAAAACTACGATGTTTCATCTCTTTTTGCAATTTAACAAAAAAATAGAGGAATTAAATGCCAATACGATTTCTCAAACATTAAATTCGCTAAGAACCTTTGGTCTTAACGGGAATTTCATTATATGCATCCAATTGGATAAGAAACATCAATTTGAAACCCAATATTTTCTCCAAGTCTTCGGAAAATCTAAAAAAATTAAAGATCATGTAGATATTGTGCTGAATCAATCGAATTGTCTGAAATTTTGCACGTTTCATGAACCCACGGTATTCGATATAAAAGATTTACTATGGAGAAGGATTCCTGAAGGAGGCGCAATCCGGATAGCCCCTTTACTCCATTTAGAAGAAGAATTAATCGTAAGACAATTTTTACAAACCTATTCGCTTTATACCAACAAACCTTCTTTTCATAATGTCCATAAATTCGAAGATAACGGGAGTTCAAATCGATATTTCGAAACCCCACCATCAGAATATCAACGAGGGAATTGGAAGAATCTTAAAAATGAATTATCGGAGAATTTTGAAGATTTTAGTCCGAAAAATATAACTCAAGGCCAAGGTAGGAGTTCATTTCAACAAGCAGAACCTTCTTTTCACCTTGAATCTACGGAATGGGATCCGAACTTATCCCAAATCAATCAATTAATCGAAACAAATGAATATCTCGAAAATGAGGATGAATTCAATCAGAATATCCCAGATAATGCAATTGCCCATCAAAATTATCAGAGTGATTCCATTAAAGCGGATGCTCCCCTTCCTTTCATTGATGAAAAATTGAATATTCCCTTGGTACCGGAGAAAAAAATAAAAATAAAGAGAAATAAGAATGAATCCGATAAAAACTTAATAAGAATCCCACAATTGAACAAAATTAGAAATAGCGAAAACTCCATAAGCATCCCACCAAAACCGAATCTCCCGCCCGAGACCCCCCATCAGACATTTTCGGGTTCAGAGCATCCGAAACCAAACCTTTCCCCTTTGACGCCTAAGCGATCTCAAAAAGAAGCATCAATTCCGGTCCCGCCGAAGCCAAATCTCCCGCCCGAGACCCCCCATCAGACATTTTCGGGTTCAGAGCATCCGAAACCAAACCTTTCCCCTTTGACGCCTAAGCGATCTCAAAAAGAAGCATCAATTCCGGTCCCGCCGAAGCCAAATCTCCCGAACACGCTTTCACAGAATGCTGACTTGAATTTGACTCAAAACATTAAAACAAACTCATCAATCCCAGTCCCGCCGATGCCAAGCCTGCCGGTCGCAGCGAATCAAAATGAATCTTTGATTGCATCGGATAAAATTTTTGGAGATTCACTAAATCCATTTGAAGAATTCGATGCACCCAACGTTCCATCAAAATCAATGAACGAAACGAAAAATAGCTACGAAAAATCATCGGTCGAAGAAGAAATGGAAGAAGATATTATTGATAAGACATTCAAATTTGAATCCTTTGAAGAATTAATCCAAAAAAAAGAACCGAATATGATTGAATCGGTCATTCAAATATTTAAGAAATCCGGATTGCCTTTTAGAAAAATGAGTGAAGAGATGTTCGAACTTCCAACATTATCATGCTACTTATTTATATTCAATGAAGATTCGCTTGCGCCGTTAATCCGATCAATTTGGTTAATTAAAGACAGATTGAAACACCTTATTATAATTTTTGAAGACCATAAATCCCTCGTGAAGTATTATCACAAAATCGGACTTACCAAATATCCGTTCATATACGCCTTCATTCTCGAGAAATTTTCAGAAGACGCATTACGTAGCTTAAAATTAACTAATAGAAAAGTATCGGTCCAACAAAATCCATGACCGAAAAAGACCCAAAGCATCATCCATCGAGGATTCAATTTATTACCGTGATTTTTTAAACAAATTAAAATTTCTATTTCTTTTTTTGTTTTGCCGTATTATTTTTTTCATGGCTGAAAAAGAAGTAATAATCACCGGCTCGCTTGCTCTTGATTACATCATGAACTTTTCCGGCGAATTATTTGAATGCGTTTCGGTTGATAAGGCACAGAAAAAATTTCAATTATCTGTTGTCCCGGAAACCAAGGAAATGCGATTTGGTGGGACGGCGGGAAACATCGGATATAATATAGGATTGTTGGGAATTCCCGCTCGGATCGTGACATCTGTGGGCTTTGATTTTGAAACCACGGGCTTTAAAAAGCACCTTCAAAGGTTCCCAAATTTGAAATTAGATTTGGACACATATTCCGATAAATTCACCGCAACGTGCTATATCGTGAATGATAAGCATTCTAATCAAAATATCGTATTTCATGGTGGTGCTTTATTTGAATCCGGCAAAATCCGCTTTTCTGCCCGAGGAATCAAAAAGGAGAACGTTAAAATTGCGATTGTATCTCCGGATTCTTTGGATGCTTTAGCAAAGTTTCCGAAACAATATATAGAAATGGGAATTCCATTTATTTATGACCCGGGACAACTCTGCCCGATATTGGATAGCAAAGTATTGGCCGACATCCTCCCTCATGCGAAGATCGTGATCGGTAACGAATTTGAAGTGCAAAAGATTTGTGAGAAGTTAAATAAAACGATTGATGGATTGCTTGAACTTTGTCCTGTTGTGATTCGCACCGAAGGTGCGGATGGTGTTTCGATCTTCTATCGAGGACAGCCCCCGGTTCATATCGATATTGTTATACCCGAAAAAGTAGTCGATACCACGGGTGCGGGCGATGGATTTCGAGCGGGATTGTTATACGGTCTTTTCAACGATTATTCCATCTTAGATGCAGCAAAATGGGGTGCATCCGTTGCGAGCTTCGTGGTTGAGACAAGCGGCGGGCAAACCCAAACATTCACCGTTGAAAAAGTCAAGGAACGACTTGAAAAAACGTATGGCCATCTAACGAAAAAATAAAACTCGTTCCGAAAAAATTGGCTTATATATATAAGGATCCGCCATCCGCGGCTTTTTTATTTACGGGAATACTGAGTTCCAATTCCCCATCCATTTCTTTTTTCCGCAATTCAATATCATTTTCAATTTCTTTAATCTTGTTCTTATTCATGCTCGGTTCGATAGGCAAATCAAAATGCAATGCTACCAATTCCAATAACCGGATTGAGGACTTGATATCGGTATAGTTTTCGTTCATCGCCATATTATTATCGATTTCCGCCATGATCACAAGTCCATCGGTCTGAAAACGCATCGAAGCAATGGTTGGAATCAACCCATTCGACCCGATGATCACACCTTTTTCAACGGGTTCAAAATCCTTTGTATTAATCAATTTCTCAGCCCATTCGATTTTTGTACTCGTTACATAGAATGTTTCGAAGTTATTCATCGATTGTCGAACCGGATAAGCACCCAAGGAGAGGATTAGATTCACACCTAATTCGGTTACCAAGATTTCGGCAATCAGGTCGCTTATTTGATAGATGCCTTTCGGAGTCATCGATTGCGCATCGGATGTGACCAACACAATATCACGGACGCATTTTGGATCTTTCCAAACTAAAATCTCACACTTCGGTGTAGAAAGCAGACTCCCTTCAACGATGGCTCCCGCCGGGTAATCGTAAAATATAATATCGCAATATTTTTTGGGATTTAATATCCCTATCAATTGATCCAATGCAAATTTGCCGATATCTCCGATTCCGGGCATCCCGATAATACAGATCGGAGACATAAAATCGTGAATACCATTTATCGATTGCCAATAGAGAATTTTTCTGTAATCTTCCATTATTTTCACCTGAATTCAACCATATTCCCATTGCTTTCTACATCCACGGCCCGTTCATACGTTGAACTATCGAAATAATCACCGAACAAATGACAACTTGCAATAATGTGAACACAACAGACCCGATAAATGGATACCAACAGATTAGCAGACCAAGATGGAAATGGGGCGCGGTCGAATAACGCTACATTAATAGAACCCAAAAGACTATCTAAGGACCGCTATGATCCGATACATCCCGAGACCTCTTCGTATACAATACACCAACCATATTCTGTTCATACCGTGTTCTTATCCACATAGTATCTTCATGATACTCAAAAAAGTTTAATAAACATGAAAATTCCGTAATAAAATTTGAAAAAACATTCCGATAGACAGTATTATCCATGTTCCGCGCAGAACGTGAATATTTTGCGGGAACAGCCCGTTATCCCGCCGAATTTTTTTCGGGCGTTTTTTTCTGATTTTTTATGGTTAGTGATTGCAAACAACGAATAGAAGAAAATTAAAAAAGATCTACAATAGAACATTTAAGGATCGTTTATTTTCGTTTTTTTCCGATAAAGTATCCAAGAATAACACCCAATAGTGCCATTACACTTAACCCGATCCAATTGATCGGCTTGCTAAATAGGGCGAACATTTCGTCAAGAAAAGAAGGAGGAACTGGAATTGCGGATGCATACGTACAAGAGAATAAATACAAATAACCGCTGTCAAGAAGCGTCCCAAATATTCCCGCGGTGAAACTTGAATCTGCAATTCTGTATTCTTTATTATTTGTGAGTGTTCGATTGAATTTCACAATCATGGATTCGGTATCCATAATGTAGAATGCGTTGGAATAACCGTCAGAATAAACAAGGAAATTATCTAATCGGGTGTCCAAAGGTTGTACATACCCTCGCGGCAAATTGATTGCCTCTTTAATAATTTCATAGGTCGAAGGTGAAATTGAGATTATTTTACCCAGCTCTCCGCCTAAAGATAATGAAACAACTGCTCTGGAGCCATCTTCACTCACTTTTAAGTTCTGAATTTGTTCCGTGAAGCTTTTGTGGTGTAAAACATTGCCAGAATTCGGATCGATAAATGTTATGTTTTTAATGCAATCGGTGCAAATAAATAAAGATTCGTTCCTTGCAAGCTCCATCTGATACAGATTATAAGTATATGTTTTATTCCACAGAGTTTGATTATTAATATCAATTTTTTCGATTCTCTTATCGGTGCTAACGGATACAAAAACATTTTTCTTCTCTGTAATTCTCATTCCGTAAACTCCGCTTGTGGGATAATCTCTTCTCCAAATAATTTCTCCATTTGTACCGTTTAATAGAAGAACGCCTTGCTTTCCAGATTCATATGTACGAATTACCACGAGAGAACCATCATCGTTAATAGAATTATCTCTATCACAGACAGGCCGGATGAAGGATTTCGTCCAATCCGGCGTAGAAGAAGGTAGAGTGTACATACTTGTGGTGTTTCTCATATAATTTGTTACCAAAAACTTGCTTCCTAATTTTGAAAAGCCAAACGTCAACAAGTAATCCGAAGTTTTATTCCAGATCGGTGTGAATTCTTGAGCAGAGCCATTGGGTGTATTATACATTTTTAAATCATAAATACCGGAGCTCACGTTTCGATAATACACCGCACAATAATCGCCGTTTGGCGAAATATTAAAACCAAGCTCCGCGATACCATCTTCATATTTTTGAACCACGAACGGTTGTACCGCAATTAATGAACTTGCGGAACGTGCAGTTAGAATAAAAGTATTAAGAAACAATATCGAAAAGGCAATTGAGATTATTAGAATCTTGCAGTTAGCTTTTCCTTTGAAATTAATCAGAAAATTTCTCATGCAACAATTGAGGTTACCATGGTTTAAAACTTAAACTTTGAAATCCAAAGTTATATATTTTTTGCACAAACTCTTTATTAAATCCAAGACTTTTCGCCACGATCGGAAAATGGATAGGTATATTTGCTTGAAATGCGGACGATGTTGTCATGAAGTCAAAGGATCGGAAGATGATCCCACCTATAAGAGGATCCCATTGTATCCGGAGGAGGCAGACAGACTTGAAGCAATCGCCAAAGAAAGAAATATTCCGCTTCATATAATAGAGGATGTGGTGTTTCCGGATTCGAAAAATCAGAGGGTTTTGGTGTTAACGTGGAGGATACTGCTTGACAACGATGAACAAGTGTGTCCATTCCACGATCCGGCCGTAGGCTGCACGATTCATGATCAAAAACCGCTTGCGTGTAAAGCATATCCATTGGCTTTAAAGTCCGAAGATGCTTTTACGAGTAAAATTGAGATCGATCCGATTTGTAAATTCACCGAAATGAACCGGGAGTTTCTGGAGCAGATAGATTTCGAGACGTTGAAAAATGTGTATGATGTGGAGTTTCAGCACGCTATGAACTTGTTAAAGCGAAATAAGTCGGCAATCATGCAGCTCAGAGCATTGGAAATTTCCGGAAAAATTGAAATTCCTAAAACGATTTCAACAGAGGAATTTAACGAGTTCCTTAAAAGTAAAGAAAGAATGGTAATAGAGTGAAAATCACAATAAATAAAGGAAAAAGGAGATACTGAAAGAATGATGGAAATGAATAAAAAAGTGGTTTCGCTGTTATCGGGCGGTCTTGATAGCCCTATTTCGACATATCTCATGATGAAGCAGGGTTATGATGTTTTAGCGATATCCTTGATAACTGCGAACGATCCTGAGGGGATCAACCGAAAGAAGATTCTGAAATTGGCTTCGCTTTTGAAGGAGAAAACCGGCAGAACCATCGAGGTTTATTTCATTAAATATGTTCATATTCAGAGTGAATTTGTTGAAAAGGCAGAAAGGAAGCTCACTTGTCTTCTTTGCAAAAGGTTGATGCTTCGGTTGGCGCAGAGAATTGCAAAACAACAAGGGATTAAATTCATTATCAACGGCGATATATTGGGCGAACAAGCATCCCAAACGCTTGAAAACCTTTATGCAGTCCAACGGGTGGTTTCGGATGCTTTGGTGGTTCGGCCGCTCATCGGGTTTGATAAATTGGAAGTGATTCGGATTGCGCAACAAATTGGCACCTATGAGATTTGTTCAATGAAAGCACCCGGCTGCGATAAAAACCCACAATATCCCGAAACACATGCAAAATTGAAAGATTTAGTGAAGGCAGAAAGCGTGTTCAATTATGAACCCATAGTAGAATCGCTGGTTAAAAGTGCAGAGATTGTAAAAGTCTGAAAACCGCGTCTATTTTATGGCGGAGCAACATCGGTGTTCATATTAAATTACGCACGCTGTTTATAAATGGAATGTGTAAATTCTTATGAAATTCCAAATAATCTTCAGCCTTCATCAACATTAACTTCAAATCAATCCCGCTTTGGTTTAGCGCATTGTGAATAGTTTTCCGTTCTTAAGAGCACGGATCTACGATTTATCGCTCCGGATAGCCATCTCTTCCTATTAAAGGCACAAACACCACACCGCAAACATTTCTTCTTTCGTATGTATTTCCTTCCTTCTTTATCACGAGGAGATCTTGTCCGCTTCCACCCGATGCGACCGGAATGCATAAAATTCCGCCATTCGGAGAGAGTTGCTCCATAAGTGCATCCGGGATTTTTGGTGCAGCGGCGGTGACCAAAATCCTATCATAAGGGCTTTTTTCAGCATACCCAAGAGTCCCATCGTAATGAATGACCTCTATATTTTTAAAATTAAACTTTTGGTATTTTTCTTTAGCCGAAGCGGCCAAACTTGCAATTCTTTCAACGGTATAGACAACACCGCTATCTCCAACCATATATGAGAGCAAGGCGGCATGATATCCCGATCCGGTACCGATTTCCAAGACCTTATGGCCTTCTTTCAAATCCAAATATTCACACATCATTGCGTTCATATGCGGTGCCGAAATGGTCTGCCCTTCGCCTATCCCAAGCGGACTATCGTGGTACGCACTTTTCCATACATTCTGAGGGATAAAAAGATGTCTCGGAATGATCGACATCGCTTTTTCTAAGGCTTCGGAGACAATAAGTTTTCGACGTTTCAATGATTCGACCATTTCTTTTCTTGCATCGATAAGATGCGCGGGTTCCTGCGGAAACGTATAATTTGGCATGATCTTCACTCTTCTATCAATCGAGTTAAATAATTGGGCATGATCTTCACTCTTCTATCAATCGAGTTAAATAATTTGGTTTTTGCATGTCATTTCAAACTTTGGTATTCAATACCGTGCTCCGCGAGAAATTTGATCAATTCATTTTCATTGGGCATTCCCGTGCGTGCCCCCAATTTTAAACATTTCATCGCCGCGGCAGCGTTTGCAATCTTCAACGAACTTTCGATGGATTTTCCTTTAATAACATAAGATCCGAGAAAAGCTGCGCAGAACGTATCACCCGCACCGGTGGTATCTACGGGTTTGATTTTGAAGGCGGGGATCGAATATTCCTTATATCCATCTTCGGATTTTTCAAAGGCCATTGCTCCTTCCGATCCTTTCGTTATGACGACCATTTTAATTCCCATTTCGAGAAATTTCTGCGCTGCTTCTTCAGGCGTATCCGCTTTGGTCAATGTCATGGCGCCTAATTTATTTGGAAGCAGAATATCAACGTGCTTGAATATTTCTTTGAAAGCATCCAATCCTCGAATAGCAATTTGGCTTTCGAGATCAAATGAGACCTTGCCGCCCGCCGCCTTTACTATTTTCATTGCTTCCAAAGTAATATCCGGATGCAAGCAAGTGGTATGAAGCAATTTTGCTGACGCGAAGTATTGTTTGTAATTTCGGACATCTTCCACGCTTATTTTTGTAGTTTGCATGTATGGAGATTGAATTATTGATTTCTCGCCAGAAGATTCGACCACAAAGATAAAATTCACCCCCGTGCTCATTCCGTGTTTCTTTAAACACACCGTCGTGTCAACGCCTTCATGCTTAAAGTCGTTTATAAGCCAATCGCCATCGGCATCCTCTCCAACTGCACCCGCGAAGCCCGTTTGTATACCCAATCGGGCTGCTGCTACACAAAAATTGGCGGTTACTCCACCCGAGAACATCTTTTGCTCTTTCGAGTCCACTTTTTCATCGGGTTGCGGAAAATGCTCGATGATAGCGACCCAATCCTTTACCACTTCACCCAAGCCCAAAATCTCAACCATATTACAGATTTGAACTAAAAGTTAAAAAAGTTTGCCTAAAAAAAAGAGGCCTAAATTATATTCAAGACCACCATCGGTACATCGAAGTTGATGATGAAAAAGGTAAATGCAATGGATAGTAACGCCAAAAAGAAAGGCGTTCTCACGAAATAGAGTATTTTTCGATCGATAAAAGTTCGAGGCTTGCCGTGGCCAATTAATGCGATAATCAATAGCAAGGCAAGTAAAAGTGCAAAATACACGAATGAATTCAAAAATATATTGTCTGAAATTTGTCCTGAGCCAATGAACAGCGAGATTGGCAAAGAAATCAGAAAGATTAATTCGATGCATTTTCCGATTAAAATCATTAAAAAACGTCTTCCGGTGAATTCTTTTTCCGGATTCCAATACCGAACTTGTTCCTCATCGGGATCAATATCTAAATTCGTATCTCTCATATAGCCGATAACTGCAGATATGAAGGCCAAAAACGCGAAAGGATTAAGAAACATAAATAGAGCCGGTACCGTGATTCCAAGAATATTGAGCGTAGCGGATGTTTGGAAAGCAATGATATCGGTAATATTTACGATTCGGTCATGATCTCCGAGAAAATGCCCCATCAAAAAGAGGATTGAAAGAATCGAAATGAGAATCGGGAGAAAATATTCCGCGGTTTTTTTAATATCTTTCTTGGCTACGGTGATATTTTGTTCATGGTCGGAGCTGATCACCATATAGGAACGCATGATCGGAATTACAATAAAGAAAAACAATATCAGAATTAGGGAAAGAGGATGATTGGCATACGGAGACACGATCCCGAGCGGAAGAAGCCACGAGATAAGGATTCCGAACACCAAAAATACAAAAGGATAGAGGTAGGCGACCGTTCCTTTAATTTTATTTGATGGACTTGAAGACCGTCGCAACATCTCATACCATTGTTTATATGTTTGAAGCGGAAAACGAGGAAATAATCTGGTTTTAACCCGATTGATAAATTCATAAAGATTATACATAAAACTGCCTAACGCAATTATGATAATTGGTACCAGAAGTAATTGAACAATGAAAAAGAACTCCATAAGTACGTCTTGGCTCCAGAATTTAAAAAAATTATTTGTACCATGTTATTCGTTGTAATTTTGGACCAAGGGCTCGAGTTCTTTAAGGAGTAGTAATGCTTCCGCTTTTGGATCGAATTCGGTGATTGAATTGATGTTCATTTCGATTTGTTGATTATATGTCGAGATCTTGGTCTTCCCTTTTATGATGTATTCTTTGCCCGCGATCTTATTATTGATTTTACTCATAAGAGTATCCATCGTTCCGGATTTTTCGGCGTTTATAATATCATCTGCAGTGATTCCTAACACTTGTGTTGCAAGCGCATCTCCCATGCTGGCCCGCATCGTTGCGGTTTCATCATCGATAATGATGTTAGTGATCATATAATATGTGGGTTCATACTTTGCGCATTTGCAATTCGCTTGTTTCCTCTTACAACTTTTACATCCTTCGTATGTGGTTATTTTTTTTAATTCCTTTTGTATGATGGCTTTGACTACTACATTTTTTTCTGTTGTAATGTCAACGATCTTATCATAATGCAGGCCGTTGTCCTTGTTCATTGAATCGGCTTGTTTTTGGTTTGAGTTAGCACTTGTTATTCCGGGTGAGTCCATTTTCTGTAAAACGGGGTTTTTTACCGACGTCTGGGCTTCTCGAGTAATTTGTGATTGCTGGGTGACCATCACCTCTTTGGATTTGGTATAGTCATTTTGTTTGGCGTATACATTCGTGATTTTTAATGCATCGTTGATTTTTAAGTCTTGAAAGGCTTCAGCTTGATCTTTCCACAATGAGATTCGTGAACTGTCGGTATCGTCACTTATTGTTATATCTAGAACTGAAGAAGGCCCATTTTTTGTATTTACCGTTCGCAGATTCCCGACGCCGGTAACAACGACTCGAATGGTACCGTTTTTAATTGCTTGCTCTTTCAATTGTTTAATGGTAACAATTTGGTCTGGCTGTGAGGTTTGTTGGTTCGTTGATTGGTTCGTTGATTGGACGGCACCTTGGTTCGTTGATTGGTTCGTTGATTGAGCGGGGGATTGACTTCCTTTCGGCGTCGTAGGATTAGACAACGATTTGGGTTGTTCTATGATAGTAAATTTACTGTTTTGAGTCCATGTAAAATCCGGTTTTGCCTTATCCTTAGAATTTGCTTTTACATTTAGATTCTTAAACGACACTATCTGCCCTTGTTTAAACGAGTCCACGATTCCAATATCGTTTCTCCAAAATGAAATAAACGAGGATCCACTGCCATCCGAGATTCGTATCGATCGGGATTTTGCAATGGTCCCATCTTTCCCCGTGAAATCCTTTGTATCATAGATATTTAGGATTTCAACTTTCAGATTTGCAAGTCGGTCAACGTTGGGGTCAATATCTTTGATTAGTTTTTCCGAATCCAAATCTTTTGAATCCGGGACCATTGTTAAATCTATATTTTCCGTGTCGAATAAGATCCCTGAATTAATATCGAGATGTAATTCATTTTTTTGATTTTGAATATTCTTTTTTACCTTTGCGTTAAGAATTTGGACAATAGCATTGAGAGTAAAATTTGAATTGGCTTTTATATCGGCATGATTATCCCATGCAATAACCATAACTTCTCCGGTTTTATCTTTAACGACGAATTTTAGGACTTTTCCTACACCCCCCCCTTGTTTCTTATTAAAGGTGTTAATCTCCCCAATAAGGATAACGCGGCCAAAAATATTCACGTTTGTTTGTCCATCTTTCAAATCGTGAATGGAAGTGAATGATTCCGATTTTTGAGCTTCCGAAGGTGCAGAAAGGTCGATACCGTGGTCGGTAGCAACCATTACAATTGCACCTTGCTCATCAATTAGCCCCGTTAATTCATTAATTTTTTTCTTTATTTCATTTATGATATCTACTCGGGACATTCCGGTCGATTCCATGAGGGTTTTTATCGCACTTTCAACATCCATGTTTTCCACACTCAACTAACAAATATAAATGAAGTATTTAAATTTGAATCTTTTAGCATTTGATCGCTTTTTGGATTTCCTATCAACAAGCAAATAATAAAAGGGTATGCTTTGTTCTCATCATCCAATATAATCGTTAAAAGAAGCAGAATGCTCAGAATTCGGAAAAAATTATGGAAAAATAAGCAAAAGAAGCGGTTTAATAGAATACCGGTTTGTTTTTCTTCGATTTCATTGATAAATAGAGTCCGGAACCTCCAACAAAACCGATAAGCACCGTGAGTGCAACAATCGCCCAAGGATTGCTATTTTCCCCCGTTCCAAAAGAAATACTTTGCATGATGATATTTAATCCTATAAAAAGCGCAATAGTCAAGACACATGAAATTACTTTAATGTTTTCCCTCATGAATAAACCTCATTTATTTTAGCTAATGATAATATTTCTCTTTATAACTTTATAAGCCTTTCCGCGTTTTAATGATTCAATTGTTGTTGATTGCTCAATCATTGATTTCCACGAAGATTATAAGAGAAAATTCAATTTTGAGCGAGATTGCAAAAACAAAGAGTTGAGAAAAGCATGAGTATATCAGTTGGATTTATCGGGTTGGGAAACATGGGATCGGCGATCATGAATGCATGGAAAGAAAAAGTGTCAAATATTCAGTCATTCGTAATCTATGACATCGATTCCACCAAGCTGAAAGATTTGAAGGAGAAGAAAGAGAGCAAAACTATATTAGCCGATTCTGAAGTTGATGTGGCTAAAAAATCGGATATAGTGATATTAGCAGTGAAGCCAAACACAATAAAGGATGTATGTAAAAAAATATCTGCTGAAGCCGGTTCAAAAACAGTGGTATCTATCGCTGCGGGTATATTAATTTCCGATATTCGGGAGATCCTCCCGGAAGCAGAAATTATTCGGGTAATGCCCAATACGCCCTTATTGGTAGGCTGCGGGACCGGTTCTATTACCACAGATAAAAAAGGGAAATATTTTGATGTTGTTTTCGATATGTTCAATAAGACGGGTGAGTTCTTCGATCTTCCCGAATCTCTCTTCGATGCGGTTACCGGGCTTTCTGGAAGTGGACCTGCATATATTTTCATGGTGTTGGAGGCGTTGGCAGATGGCGGCGTTTTGATGGGTCTTCCGCGATCGATTGCTTATCGATTGGCCGGTAATACGGTATTGGGTGCAGCGAAAATGCTTTTGGACACCAAAAAGCATCCCGGCGAGTTAAAAGATATGATCACCAGCCCGAAAGGAACCACAATCGAAGCCTTATCTGTGTTGGAAAATGCGGGTATACGGGGTGCTTTTATAAATGCGGTTGAAGCTGCGGCGGAGAAATCGCAATTATTGCGCAAGAAATGAAGATTCTGTTTAATAATTTTTTTGGTAATCCATTCTTCATTTTTCTCTTTTTTTCGTAATTCCTTGTGAACATTTTCGTATTTTTCAAACATTTCTGGCCGTTCGGGATAAATCTTGAAGCCAGTTTCTGACCTTGGTAAAATAGACCGCTTAAACAAACTAAAAAACGAAAATTACGTATGAAAGAATAAAACAAGTAATTTTTTGGTTAGATATAAATATTTGATTGGAAATTGAATGAAAAAATGTAAGAAAACAGAGAGTTTATTTCTTTTTAGCTTGTTCTTTAGCAAGTTTGTATAATTCTTCCGATTGGGTCTGGAATTGGATAATCCGATCCCGATCACCGATATTCTTTGCGACAGCGGCGGCTTCAGCATAGAATTTAGCGGCACCTTCGAAGTCTTGGTTTGAGAAGGCTTGCTCTGCTTTTTTCATGAAATCGTTCATCTGTTCTTGTAATTTCATGGTTTGTTCTTTCGCTTCTTCTCGGGAAATCCCTGCTTGACCACGAGTCTTGCCACCTTTGCCGCCTTTCCCGCCTTTGCCTTTTTTCTTTTTCTTTTTACCCGTGCTCTTAGGCAATAACTTGATTAATTCTTCGACTTTTGCGGCCAATTCTCGGGCAGTTTCATCTTCACCCGCCTCCAATGCATAGCGAATAGCACGTTCATAATAATGAATAGATTGCGGAATATCTCGTTGTGCACTCATCCTTTCCGCTTGTTCCATTGCTTCCCTTCGCTTGCTTCTTAATCTTTCTTTTGCATTTTTAATCCGATGCCGATTAATTGTCATGAAATCTAAGGCGGAAGATACAACGATGTAAAACGTTGGAAAGAGTAAGATATTCGCCATAATCCACGGATGAATGATTCTTGTCATCAACGGACCGATATATGCGATGTTTCCAAAGGTCCAATCGAGTAATTTTCTACCCCATTTCATCACATCCACCAAAGGTCGAACTCTGTCAGGCGTGTTCGGATCGGGAAGGATCGGTAAATAGGTAATATAGAGACTGGTAAGAAGGATTGACCAAATACCGATTCTTGTTGAATATTGATTCTGTGCATCCTTCTCTTTTTCCAACATCGGGATGATCATCAATTTGAGGAATTGATTAATATCAAAATTGGATCCTTTGACAGAGATTCTTCCGGTTAACCAAGCCCATGTGTAACTCAATTTTCCTTGAGCTACGGCCATTATCGATCCGGCCGTTCCTTCCATTAAAACAGAAACGTTTTTCTTGGTTTCCATTGAGAGGATTTCGGATTTTCCTTTTTCAAATTTGAGAGTAATCGCGCCCACATCCCAGATCTTTACCACGACTTGTTTTCTTCCCAAGTTGCTGTCTGCAGCCCATTCATACATGGCAACTGCAACTTCCGGTTCCATTTTTCGTAATGTGATAATTGCCTTGAATGCTTTCATAACACGGTCGATTACTTCTTCTTTTCGACCTTTCTCAAGTTTCATTGCTTCTTGTACTTTGGCGGATAATTCTCGGACTTTGGCTTCTTCCCCCATTCGACTGGATAATGTTGCAGCGAGTCTGTAGAGCCTTGCCGCTTCAACATATTCTTCATATTCGAGTTTCTGTTTTGCCATTGCAACCATTCTTCTTCGATCTTGTCGCATTGGTTCAAGCCTTCTCTTCTTTCTGAACTCGCGTTCGTATTCTTCCCGGTTCTCCATGATTTTCTTTGCCGTAGCAAAGTATTCTTGGGCAATGGCTTTATCACCGAGTTGTTGAGATGCTTCTCCGGCGATTTGATAACACTCCGCTGCTTTTTTGAATAGGCCTTTTTCCATATATTGTTCAGCATCGGTAGTGGAAATATATCGTTTCTTTTCAAGAAAGATGCGTTTTTTCTCTAACTTTCTCTTTTCTTCTTCTTCTCTCATTCGCCGATCAATTTCATTTTTAATCTCACGAATTTCTTTAGCCCGATCTAAATAGGATTGTGCCAATTCCTTATTTCCCAAATCTTTAGCAATTTTTGCCGCTTCGACATACATATCCGCCGCTTTGTCTTCTTGCCCTGGTGTTTCCAAGAATTTTTCAGCCTCGCTTGATACTTTCACCAACGCTGCTTCTTTTTCATTGCGTTCGCGGTTTGCTTGCCATTTCTTGATATATTCCATTTCTTTATCGATAATATCTTTTGCGAGGGCTAAATACTCCTTCTCGGATTCATTATCTTTCATATCTGACGAAATTTTTGCGGCTTGTTTATATTGCTCTGCAGCTTCCCGGAATTTCCCTTCAAGCATCAACCTTTCAGCATCGGCCAGAACCTTCCGTCTCACTACAATCGCTTTATCCCGGACTTCTCCTAACTGCGTTTTTTCTTGGCGTTCCTTTTCCATTTTTTGCATTTCTTCTGCCAAGGCACGGAATGTTCTCATATTACCCTTTTCTGCTAAGTTCTGTGAGATTTCCGCCGCTTTAAAGTATAATTGAGAAGCACGCATAAAATCTTGTGATTCTTTCGCAGCTTCGGCTTCGTCCAACACGGTTTTTCGCTCTGCTTCTAACCGCTCACGCTTCTCCTTAAGCTGCTGCCGCTTCATTTGTTCGGCATCGAATCCTTGACCTTCTGACATGTTTTTTTCTCCTTTTTCTCCGCATCTTGGGTTCCCCGTGCTAATGTAGACAATACATACCCCAACTATACGGATACCCGAGTTCATTTATTATGCGGATTGATTCAATTATTTTAAATTCGCCCTTGAGAAATTTAAAAGTTCACTCTTCGCTCAAGCGTGATTCGCTCAGAGAAAAAGATAAAAGGGCGAAAAGTGAAATTGAGTTATATACCGAAATTGAGGGTTACAAATGGCTAAGAAAAAAGAAGCGGAGATCACGGTAGTTAATGTAAGGGGTGCGACTCTAAAAAGTCCAAAGCTTTTAATTCAACAGATGACCGAGAAAACGCAAGATATCAAATTTACAAGGGTTATTCAAACCTTTATAATGGAAAATCAAGAATTAAAGCTCGGAGTTCTAAAGGACAATAAGGTTTTATATTCGGGAGTGGTGAGATGGATAGGAAATCGCGGCAATAATGTTGATGGTTCTGTATTTGCGGTGGAAAACAAAGATGAAATCAAACTTATTACCCCAACAAAAACCAACGCCGGAGAGATTGAATTCATTCCGGAAAAGATGCAAATCAGGATAAACGCAACCGGAACTATAAATTGTGGGATATGCGGCCGGCCGATAGAAATCTTTGATGAAGAATCAACATGCCCGCTGTGCGAGTCTTCATTCCATAAAGATCACATGATTGAATACATCAATCGCAAAGCCGAATGCTTTTCATGCAAGAAGAAACTCGTTTTGAAAGGAGAAATCCCCAGCGTTCCCGAATAATATTCAAACGATTCTTGGAGTTAGTATAAAGAAGGATCACAAATAAATAATTTTTGGCTTGACAAAATTTTTTTGTAATCTCTGTTTTCTTGAATTATGGGTAAAATAACACTGAAAGAATTGATTTCTCGGGAAAGATCTCGCTTCATTTTGTTTGGCGGCAAAGGTGGTGTTGGAAAAACGACTTGTGCTGCCGCGACTGCTATCTATGCGGCATCCACGGGGAAAAAAGTATTAATAATATCGACTGATCCCGCTCATTCGTTGGGTGATTCTCTTGGATTAACGCTTAATCCGGGCGAGGAAACTAAAGTAGATGCGGTGCCGAATCTGTGGGCGCTTGAAATTAAAAATGAGATTGAGGAGAGCGAAGTAAACACGGTTCTTTCAAATCAGATGGGGAACAACCCGCTTTTGGCCGGATTGGGTGATGTTTCGGGGATGCAGCCGCCCGGCAGCGATGAAGCATTGGCGTTCGGTAAAGTCTTGGAATTCATTGCACGCGCTGAATATGACTTAATCATTTTTGATACTGCACCCACGGGCCATACGCTCCGATTATTACAATTACCGGATACTCTATCTTCTTTCTTCGGCAAGATGTTGCGCTTAAAGCTTCAATTATCGAAATTTTTGTCTGGTTTTAAAAATATGTTCGGGGGAGGAGAGGAAAATGAAGCGGCAGAGATGCTCGATAATCTCGATCGAGTGAAAGAAAGCATAGAAATCGCCCGCGACGCGCTACAAGATCCGGAACAAACGTCTTTTGTCACCGTCATGATTCCGGAACAAATGGCTATTGCGGAAACGGACCGTTTACTGAATTCGCTGTTTAAAAATCACATCCATTGCTCCAATATCATTGTTAATCAAATGATAACGGAGAATACGGATTGCGAGTTTTGTAAAGAAAGAAGGAAGATGCAACAAACATATCTTCAACAGATTCGTGATTTGTATGAATATGCTCATAACCTCATTCCGATCGCCCAATATAAAGGCGAAATTCGTGGATTCGATCGCTTAAAAATCATTTCAAACGAATTGTTCAAATAATACAAAAGCAAAAAGCAAATAACGCTCAATATTTTATTTTTTTATAGAACCGGGTATTCGGGTAGAAGTGATTGAAATGAAATGTATTCGGTGTGGTCAATCTGCGGTGTACAAACAACAATTCAGCGGTTCGGCATTTTGCAAGACATGTTTTATCGAAAGCCTTGAAAATCGAATCCGCAAGAATATCAATACCCATAAGATGATTCAGCACAACGATAAAATTGCGGTCGGGTTTTCGGGGGGTAAAGATTCATTTGTTATGTTGTACAATCTCTACAACTATTTGGCGCAAAAGAATCGGACATCTCAATTGGAAGCGATTATCATTCTCGAGGGGATCAAAGGTTATCGAGAAGAAAGTGAAGAAATTGCCACATCGTATTGTTCCAAGATGGGAATTCAGCTGCATAAGGTCTATTTTAAAGATTATTTAGGGTACGATTTGGATGAAGCGGTGTCCCGAAGTCGAGAGAATAATCTGGAGGACATGAAAGCTTGCACGATATGCGGAACCGCGAGAAGAAGACTATTGGATATGAAAGCAAAAGAAATCGGAGCGACAAAACTTGCGATAGGCCATAATTTGGATGATCAAGCGGAAACGTTTCTTCAAAATATCCTTCGAAACGATGCATTAATGATAGGAAGAAAGCCTATATGGGGCTCGGAAAGTTCGGATTTATTTGTGCAGAAAATTAAACCGCTGTATAACATTCCGGAACATGAAATTTCATTGTATGCTTTTTTTAAAGAATTTCCCTTTCAAACTCATATTTGTCCCTATTCCTTACCGGATCAGTTCTTTGTATTGAGGAGAGCCGTGCAAACCTTTCTCAATGAGTTGGAAGGAACAATTCCTGAGGTCAAATATAATATATTGCATGCCAATCAAGATCTCTATGATATTTTAAAAGAATATCTATCAAATACGAAAAATGAGGGCTTTAATCAATGTTCAGATTGCGGAGAACCTTGCGGTTCAAGGGAAAAACGGTGTAGATTTTGCGACATGAAGTCAAAATTACATAAATAAAGGAACATAGTTCGATACATTTAATCAATAAGAAAAAGAATTCAGCCAACAGCCAACAGCCATCAGCCAACAGCCATCAGCCAACAGCCAACAGCCATCAGCCA
>CAZUTM010000033.1:0-13321 GCA_964623665.1 uncultured archaeon | reverse complement strand
CAGCCAACAGCCAACAGCCATCAGCCATCAGCCATCAGCCAACAGCCAACAGCCATCAGCCATCAACGAGCGGATTAACTCTCGTATAATTTTGTAAAAAAAGGAAGAAAGGGAAAAATGCGAATTACAAGCCCATCAAAGGATTTCCAAGAAATATATAACTCAAAAGAAAGTTGGCAAGGAGAATCCCGATTACTACAATCGACACCCATTTGAATATCAATTTTTTCTTAGGCTCTCTGATATCTTCTTCGTGAACCATTTCCACCATTGCATAATACTTTTCGCCATCGGGTTTTTGGTTGATTTTTATGGTGTCGTAATGCCCCACGCCAAAATTATCCAGTTTTTCGTAATCGCGGCTGATAATCCCATATTGAGAGATAATAGAATCCCCCACTCTTTCATCTATTATGGATGATAACTGCTGCTTTAATTGATTGTATTCATCCGTTGTGAAGAGCCTTATATTTTCAATATCTTCGACTCTTCTTACACCCAATTCAATCGTGTTGGTTTCTGAATGTACCTCGTAGGTCATTTTCTTCTTTTTTCCTTTGACATATTCCGACCCCACGAAATAATCAATCATTTCTTGGAACAATCGTCCGCCATCAAATATCGGGGCCGGCAGCATGTTGAAGATGGCAATACTGAAGGAAAGTAAATAGATAAAAATCAGTTGAGTGCGTAATTCTTCCGGGAATTTTCCTCCAAATAAATCGCCCCACCAATTTTTTTCTACCCAATACACGTCTGATTTGACACCCATGAAAACATAAGAGAAGGGGGTTTCTATACAAGAGAGATAATAGGTAGTATTATTTTCGGTTGTGAACACCAAAGTATCTCCAGGGCTTGGATTGATTTTTTCTTCAACCCACTCCGCGAGTGTTTTATTGGTCAAATCAAGAGAAATCCCATTGATTTTAGTGATCGAAACACCTTCGGGAATATTACCTTCATTAACACCATTTTCGGTTGAATTTTTAAGCACTTTGGTTATATTGATACTTGTATTGCTCGTTTTATTATAATCAAGGCCGATAAACACATCTTTCAAAACGAATGCTGCGGGGACTCTCGGAAAGTTATCCAGGTTGATTAAATAATCACTCCCATTATCTGCGCCTAATAGAATTTGCCCTTTAGGGGGATTGGTTAGTAAATAATGGCCCAAGGTTTGATTTAATTCGTAATTAATGGGTGTCGAATTTATATGGGTGATGATAATACCAACGGCAATATTTTCTTCATTGTTTCCGCCATTGAGTCTAGGATAGACTCTCGTGATTTCAATTGCGGTATTATTTACTTTTCTCCATTCGAATCCAACAAACCAATGATGCCCTAAAGTTATCATGCGTGTGATATTTTGCTTAGAATTCGCAGGTCTAACATTCATGGCAAGGGTATCGCCTGGTGAAACTTTTAGGGCCGTTTTATTTCCGAGAATTTCGTTCAAGGTAATGCCATTTTCATAATCCGGAATGGTTCCATTGATATCCAATACGATATCTCCGGCTTGGATGGTGTGTTGATTAAACCCGCCTTCGCTTTCTGGTAATACATATGTTATCTGAAATGAACTTGTGGTATATCCAACGGACATGAGAGCGCCAAAATTAAGAACCATAAGGAACACAATCCCTGCGGTTACGAAATTTCCCATGACTCCGGCGGCCATAATTCGAAGGCGAGTTCCTCGCTTAATATCTTTTGCGTAAATGCGATGTTCATTTAGTTCCACGAACGCCCCAAATCCGATTAGTACCAAAATGCCGGCGGCTAACAAGCCGGAAGATTTTACTTTAATCCCATCGATTTCTGAAGCAACGGCATGACAAGTCTCATGAATTGTTAAGATAATAACAATCGGAATAAGGAGATAGGAGAAAAAATTAAAACTTACCGTAACGCCCGGAATCAACGGCGATACTGCATTTTCAAGTTTGGGTGCGGATACGAGAGAAAACAGATTATTGATAAAGAAATAAAGAGCAAATATCATAGCAGCAAATGAGACGACAATACCCGCATTGAAAAACCATATCCATCCTGTTTTTCCTTTGGAAGCAAGTTTCTTGAAAAATTGATTAAATCTCTCGGTTTTCAATAACACAACAAACGGAAACATGATGTGAAAGTATTTCTTTCCATTTTTTGTGTATTTAACGATGATATAAAAGATAATCCATAAAATCAGAGAAATAATCACCAGAGGATTGGTTACTCCATTGATTATACTATCTAAAAAAGCCATATGTGAAAGAAAATTTATCGATCTAAAAAAATGAATCGCTTTTTCTCGGAATGTCTTGAAATTTGCAAAAATTACGATTAAAGATCTTAATCTCTGATGATGTGATAATATAAATCTTCCATATTGAACGGATTCGGTTCTATCTTATTCCAAAAGGTCCAGATATTTTTAATATCGCGAACTAGAAAAGGTAATGCTTCGGGATGCAATATTGTGACCGCTTGCGAAACATCGATGAGATATTGCTTTCCATGGTGATACAAAATATTAAACTCCGAAAGATCCCCATGAACCAATTTTGCTTTGCAGAACATCTCCTCAATGAACCCAATTGAAACTGAGATCTCCTTGTTGATGTTCTGAAAATCCCGAATATCTTTTAATCTTGGAGCCGGGGTTCCACTTTCTTCTCCAATATAACTCATCAAGAGTACATTATCACGGATTTTGTAAGGATAGGGGGCGCTTATTTTATGATTGTTAAGTCGGCTTAAGTTTTTATATTCTTTTTTTGCCCATGTATAAACGATTTGGATCGGGCTTTTTCCGACCTTTATGAATCTAGGGTCACCTTTGATGTATTTAGTCATCCAGCGTACCGAATGCGCATCTTTTTTGTATATTTTGATTGCTGCGGGTTTTTTATCTCGAGAATACCCAAAATATACGTTGGCTTCTTTCCCCGCACTTACCAAACCAACTAATTCGGTTAAATCTCCAGAATTTAACCATTTGTATAAAACAAAAGAAGTGTGTTCATCAATAACACGTTCAGTAGTGGCGCGTTGCCTTCTCTTTTCTTCCTTTTTTATTGATTTTGTGCTGATTTTCGTATCAAACTTACCCAAAAAGTCAGAACCTAAATATTTAAGCTCCGGTAATGAATTCAACTCATATTCAGATTCAGATTCAGATTCAGATTCAGATTCCTCATTTGAATTAAGATTCTTGAAAAGATCCTCAAAACTCTGATTGTTTTCAATCTTTGAAAGATCAATCGAAAATTCTTTATCTTCATCATTACCATATTCTTCGCTGTGCAGATCTTCCGAATCTTCGGAATCGTCATCATCATTATTTGTATTTGAATCATCATCAATCATTTCATCGATCTCCTTGTTTATCTTGGATAATCCGATATTTCTTCTTTGAAAACCAATCAAGTTTGACCATATTGATTTTATCCGTTCCCACCCTTTTCATTTTCACATCATTATCACGGATTGAAACGATTTCATACTCCTCTTCACCCGTTTCTATGATGTTACCCTTCTCCACGGGTAATAGAGCAAGATTGAAATAGATCCTGTAAAGATCTCCTCCGGTCATACGTTCTACGCCCATCAATTTTTTGGACACGGTCAGATGCATTGGATGTTTCTCTTTTATCCATGTAACCAAATGTTTTGCATATTGTTTGGTCGATATCTTCAAATCATATCCATTTGTAACGCTTTCAACTTTGCTAACGAAATTATCGGGCTGATTATCATGCATAAAATTATCGTATTCTGCGATTTCATCCAAAATAGCATCCAATTTTGCACCATCCTTTTCATCCATGTATCTTACTTGGATAACAGAATCAAATTGACCCCCTTTTTTTGCCGCACATGTATTGCAAAATATCTTTTTTACAAAAACGCGAACATCTTTGCATACACCCTCTAACTTCTCGGTTTCTCCGGAAGGCACCTTTATCATAAAATCCTTGCAATTTTGAAAATCAAGATCATTTTCTTCCATATCAAGACCAAGACAGATGTTTTGGTCCTTTTCTATACGTTTCAACACTCGTCGGTAAATTAAATCACCAATAAAATCAAATAAACCTTCTTCTTTTGGTCGATACAAATCCCATTGAGAGATTTCCCCATTTACGGTTACCGAAAAAGCATTGCAAAATTGACATGAATTGAGGGTAATAGAGGAAGGGAGCGCAAAATCTCTTTGATTGTGTGTATAACATTTAGAGCAATAGAAATTTTCATAATATTTCTCGCCCGGCAAATATTCTTTCCCGCATTTCGGACAAAATCTACGAACCATGATGATCACTAATCATTTTTTCATTCTCGATTTAAATCACTATTTTCATTGCAAATAGAGTATCTCCTATCCTCTTAATATTATATTCACTAACAACCTTCGCTTCGAGTAAAGCGTTTACGATGTTTTTTCCAACAACATTAAAATTTGTAGCTTTTGATAATAAAATAACTGCTTCGGATACCGGAAGTATTTCTCCTTTGTAGAATGCCTCACGAACTTCAATTTTACATTTTTGATCCCGAAAACAACACCCTATAATTTCACAATCCGCTGCCCCAACGACGATTTCATTACCTTTCTTATGAATCTTTACATAAATCATGGGTTCATCTATATTTGTCATAAAAATCATCCGAAACAAATGGAATTTTAATTATATTGGCGAATAATAAAAAATTGGCGACATTAATTCATTTTACGATAGTATTCGTTCCGCACGCAGAACAATGAATCATCATACCACGGTTTTCCCGAACAAGTTTCGTATCGGGTTTATTGCATGTTGGGCAAATTACATATTTTTTACAATAGATTTCAATGTGCCGGTTAATATTATCCACCTTTTGTGCACTTTTCAGATACGCTTTTTGGGAACGCACTTCTCCTGAAGTGCCCAACTCGTTTAATAGATATCTCAAGAATTCTTTATCATCTCTTTTAATTGTGTTTACGATATCCATAAAGTTGGTAATGATGGTATATTTCCCCTCCATTTGAATCTCTGCTTTCGGAATTTGCCAACGCTCGGTTTCATGAAAGCCCTCGGGGATCTTTAACCACGCTCGATCCAAGAGTGCAAGATATTCCTTATCATCCATATTTTAAAAAATCATTAAAAAAAATTAAACCTTTGTAATTTTATCGGGTTAATTCACTGACCAGAATCCGGGATTAGAAGAATACACATAATTTTTTTGGGATAAACGTTCGAGAATCTGAAGAGTCTCTTTCTCACTTTTTCCAATCGCGCTCGAGATAGTTTTAATTGCGACTCCATTCCCGTCATCAGTTTTTTTAATGAAATTTATGATGGAAGTATCCACTTCACTGAGTTGTTTTTCTTTCAGTTTATTAAACGGTACGATTTCTTCTTTTGCCAATTGATTCACGGTTTCTAACTCGGTTTCATTATCATCCAAATCTGAAAGATCTTCATTTTGAACTTGATTATAATCCTCGGGATGATCCTTGATTTCTTTGCCTTTGGGCATCTTCTTGATTTGTTGCTTTGGAATCTTTACTCTTTTTTCTATTACCTTAAGGTTATGATACATCTCAGCATTTGGATTCGACTCCGCTTGAATCACCTCAACCAGGATGGTCTTCACCGCGGTTTTACTTTTCATATCATCATAAGACCGAACTGGGCCTATAATATGAACGTAAGCACCCTTCTTCACATGAGGCACCGAGTCCGGAGCCGTATTCCACAGCGTTACTGTAATCTGACCAGTACCATCATCTATCTTCAATTTAATATTAGGATTGGATTCGGGGTTTTCATCCGATTCTGGGGTATCAAAGGCATTTTTTTCATCTTCTTTTTTTGTCATCAAATCCATTTCAACGATTGTGCCCAAGATGTGCACTCGATAGAGCGTGCCATATCTTGTAGAAATTTCATTAGTATCAGGGATGGTTTCTGATTCATTTATATCGCGAATCCAAAGTCGATTGCTTGGACGAGAACGCTGGGGCTGAGAGTCGGTTTGTTGGGACATCACAAATAAGAAGCTCGCAAGCCACAAAAAATTTTGTTTGAAAGAAAAATGGTAGCGCGGAGTCGATTTGAACGACCGATCTCAGGGTTATGAGCCCTGCGAGGTAACCATGCTCCTCCACCGCGCTCCGGATAACATTATATTGCAGATTATCTCCATTTAAAATAAGTATTGCGAACTATATAACTTTGAGCATTTCGGTAGAATGTGAGAAGCAAAAAAGCATTAAGGATTCATTGAATTTTTTTAATACAATTGCTCCAGCTTGGTTAGAATTTGCTCAATCAACACCAGATCTTTCCGATGTATATTTATTAAGTAATTCTCGCTTAATAGTTTAAAAAATTCTTGATTAAATCGAGCCTTATATTTGTTGTAAACGAATTCGATGGTATTTTCTATCAATTTCATGAGCGAATTGATACTCGTTCGTTTTTGCTTGTCGGTAATTAAGTAAAATCGAATTGTTTGAACTTTCAAAAAGGAAGATTCGTTATTCATATCAAAAAGTTGGTATATCAAGGGATCATCGATATTTTCGATAAGTATATTTAAGATATTCTTTAATTCTTTTAGGTGAATAATATTTTTGAGGATGTTGATAAAATCATTGGCAATTAAACACATAATGATTACCGTCCGCTCAAGATCATCAATTAGTTCGAAATAGCCTTTCTCAACAAAATACGAAAGCAATTTCGATGTTATCTCTCCATATTTTGCTTTCAGTTCGAAGATTCTATTACCTTTGTCGACATCTTCAATCAATTTCACGATCTTGATTGTCGGAAATTGTTTTTTTAATGATTTATATTCTTCATTGCCATAATCATTTAAAATTTGTCTGAAAGAATCAGAGACTCGCAGAATGTCTTTGTCATCGTAAATGTTATCAAAAAGGATATAACTATCATAGAAAGCAGAGTTTAGATTCTCCAAAAATGCATTCTCTTCAATACTTTTTTTAATAACATAATCAAAAATCATTGATTTATTGTCGAGAATGGCCAATTCGGGATAATCCCGAAGTAAATCTGTTTTTTTCTCCTCTTTAATTATCGGAATCCAATCTTCACAAATAGGCAAATGAAACAGCACGCGAATCAATTTTCTACGAAATTGCTCGTAATAATTCGCCGGCTTAATCAAACCAGAATCGATTTCATATGTTTTGGCGAAAAAAGAAAGCAATTCTTGAAATTGATCTCGAAATTCAACCAAGGAATTCCGAGCAATAATAACAAGTATCAAACTTAAACCTTTGAATATGTTTATTTTGTTAGATCCGGAATCCATGCAATATTCATTGATTTGCTTTTGGAAAATTTCTTCTTGAAAGGAACCTATTGCTGAAAGGAACCCGCCAAGCATATCTTTATCTTTTACAAGGGAAGTACGATTAATTATAAGAGAATACATAGGAATCCCCGATGGATTGAGAACCAAAACCATTTCTATGCCGCAATTCTTCCCTATCACGAAAACAAAAAAAATTCGATTGCATTTATATATGCATCTTTTATTAAATAAATCCAATTTTGTGCAGCGTTTTTATCTTTAAATCTTA
Organism: uncultured archaeon; assembly: GCA_964623665.1. Lineage (GTDB taxonomy): Archaea > Asgardarchaeota > Lokiarchaeia > Sigyniarchaeales > Promethearchaeaceae > CAZUTM01. The sequence continues at coordinate 5,718 of CAZUTM010000033.1, read as the reverse complement.
TGGAAAGGAGGATTAAATAAAAATTTGAATCGCATTTATCTTATTTTCCAAAATATTTTATTCCAAGAGATGATTCGACGAAAGGCAAATCATTTAGAAGAATAATGAGAAATAATATTGGATTTATTAATTTTCATTACGTACCTTCAGCGAGACCGGCTTCTGACATGATCTCATCTCTGATTATCGAGAAAAATCAAAACAGAGAGAAAATATTGAAAAAAACGGGTCGCGTGTCTATTAATTTGATTTTTTCTGATTTTTTCTGTTCTTCGAAACTTTAATAATTCACAAATAACTTTCTAATGTGTTGTTTAAGATGTCGTTGCACGAAGATCGTATTGGAGTCTTAATCGGGAAAAAGGGCTCGGTAAAATTCCTCATAGAGCAAATATGTTTGGTTTCTATTTCGATCGATAGTGAAACCGGTCGATACGAGATCACCATCCCCGAGAAAACTATACTCCAAAAAACTCAAGAGGGGAAAAACGAAGCTACTCCGACTGAGAATAACGATCTTGTGAGAGAAGAAGAGAATTCCGATGAGGACGGCGAAGAAGAAGAACTGGAGTTAGATAATGATTTTTTTTCTGATGATGATGGTGAGAGTTCCGAGGAAGTGGATTTAAAATTCGGGTATGATACAGGTTCCATTAAAAATATTGAAATTAATCTGGAATCTCCCGAAGTTCGTTCTCTGCAACAGAACGATGGTGCATATCGTATTTTTATTGCCCGCAGAATTATCGATGCAATTAACTATGGGTTTCATCCAAGCAAGGCCATTAAGATTATTCATCCCAATGTTCATCTTGAAGTAATCGATTTAGAAGACAAGATTGGGACTTCTGTCAAGAAGTTGACCCGATATAAGGGCCGGTTAATCGGAGAAAAAGGCAAAATGAGACAGAATATTGAATATTATTCCAACGTGTATATGTCAATTTTTAGAAAATATTTAGCGTTAGTTGGCTCGCCGGAAAAATTGATCATTGCGAAAAAGGCAATAAGTATGATTTTAAAAGGATCCCCTCACAAGGCAGTTATCTCATATTTACAGACCGAATATCAAAAAGAAAAACAAGAACAATTGAAGCAGAATTGGAAACCGGTGTTTTAATCGGTTTTTTTTAGTAAAATTCTTTATTATTCACGTCTTTTTTTATTTTCGAATTATAATTTTCTTTTAAAGTTAATTTTCTTGAATTGAATCGGGTTGAAAATGATAGCGCATAAAAAATAATAACGGAATTTAATCCTTCAAGGTTTTTATTTCTTTTATGTTGAATAAGTCCGAGGATAGCGTAGTTTTCGGTTTTTTTTGCATATTCATCGACCCGTTATTTGGGCCGGATGTATTGAGGTATTTATTGGTTGATCCCATGATTTGTGGAGATTTAACTCCCGTGATTATAAGCATTACTCGAAGAATTCCTGTCAATTCGGGTTCCGTTCGGGTTCCCCAAATCACCATCGCATTTGGGGCCATTTCTTTTGTAAGGACTTCCGCGACTTTATAGGCTTCTTGTAGGGATAAATCTTTTCCACCCGATACATGGATGAGGGCACTTTTTGCGCCTTTGATATCGAATTCAAGTAGCGGTGAGTTTAAAGCATCTTGGATGGCTGATTGGACTCTGTCTTGGTCTCCCTCTTTGGATTCCCCGATTCCCACGATTGCAACACCACCGGCTCTCAATGTAGTCTTTACATCATTATAATCCAGATTGATTAACGAACGATATGAAATGACTTCTGTGATTCCTTTGACCATTGTGGCCAAGACTTCATCTGCCAAAGAGAAGGCCTCATTGATGGGAAGATTGGAGGCGATATCCAATAATTTATTGTTATCGATGATAATCAGGGTATCTGCGAATTGTCGGAGGTTTTTAATTCCGATTGTGGCTTTTTCCATCCTTCCTTTTTCACCTTTGAATGGAATTGTGACGACCCCTACTACGATTGCATCATTCTTTTTTGCGATTTCAGCAACCACCGGTGCGCTTCCCGTTCCGGTACCGCCGCCCATTCCGCATGTGATAAATACAAGATCCGCATTCTTGAGGTGTGCATTAATTTCTTCCCTTGTTTCTTCCGCTGCGGCTTGTCCAATTTCCGGTTGACCACCAGCACCTAACCCTCGGGTCAAATTCTTTCCTATCAAGATATATTGATCGCTCTTAATCGTATCAAGGTGCTGTTTGTCCGTATTGATCGCAATACATTTGGCACCCTGAATTCCCATGGTTTTTAATCGATGGATGGTGTTGTTTCCGCCGCCTCCGCAGCCTACAATTAAAATGTTAGCAACACCGAGCTTTCCGTTTTCATTGTTTTGCGGGACTCTTTCGGATTCTTTTTGATATCTCATTGCATGTGAAGGCGAATTATTGGAATAATAAGATCCATTGCGCGGTCGATTTTGATCTTGAGGAAAACTGGAGGGTGAATTTGTCTCTAATTTGGCCCCAATGGGTTGATATTGATTGATATACCCGATGTTTGGTTGAATAGGTTTACTTAAGGGTTGATTATAATAATTCTGTTCATAATTTTGATTGTGAACTGGGGATTGAAGATTTGGATACCCATGTTGCTCTTGTATTGTTGCCGCATTTGAATTCGGGGCAAAATTCTGATTTTGATTCGCCATTTGAGTCCTATTATAGGAATTTGGATTTGTTTCATTTTGATAAGCGAAGGCTTGTTGTTGATTTGACATTTGAGATTGGTTCTGATAATCCTTCATTTTTTGGGCATGTTCGAATGCTAATCTTTTATTAAGCATATCCATTTCATATTCGCTCATTTTATATCCATCTTGATCGTTCGATTCTTCAGAATATTCATCATTACTTGAAAATTCATGAGTATTATTATCATACTGATGATTATATTGGAATTCATGATTCCCTTTCAATTGTTTCTGCGCAACTTCGTTAAAATCGTTTTGTTGCGGTTTATATATGTAAGTAGGGGTCTTCTCAATCACCGGTTTCGTATCCATCGATTCGGGGTATTGAGGCTTTCTAATTTGATTCATTTGAGATTGGGATGAGAAGCCAGAAAGATTTCCGTTTGATTTTTGTGTTCTTTTACCCAATCCGCCCATTGGAATATTATTACCGAATCCTGCAGTATTATCTTGACCAGAAAACCCATAAGCAACATTCGGATAGAGAGAGCCTTGGTCCGAACCAGAAGGTTGAAGTGATTTCATTAATTTCAAACGATCGATATTGTTGTTAACATTCCCTCCTTCATTATCAATTGCAGCATTGGGTTCATAAACAGTTGGATTGGTTCGAAAATTCATTTTTTTCTCATGTTCGTTAAATGGTTGATTTGAATAGTTCATTAAATACCCCTCTTAAGTAGGTTTACTATGCTGAAACCTACATAAAAAGAAAGCTTATGGATTATTGAATTTCGATAACATTTGGATATTATCTCCGAAACACTTGGAAAAACCTCGAGAAAATGAAAACGAAAATTATATGAAAGAACCGCGATAAATATATAATATCACATGTTATCACCCTCTTTCGAGTATGTTATTTTTCCGGATGGAAAAAGCGATTCGATTTCAGAAGAACAGATTAATTTGGGGTATTTCATGAAAGAGGGGTATAATCTCTTGTTCCAAGCAGATAATCTCTTGGTGTTAAAAAGTCTCAAAGATTTATTGATGAAAATTGATCTGATCTACATTGATCCGCCATATTTCGCGGGTTCTGATGAAATCATTGATGTGGATTTGAATTCCGCTTTGAATACGGAGAGTACCATCGAAACCAAACAATTTACAACTTTAAAGAAAGTTGCATATACAAACCAGAAGCCTCCAAATGATTCGTTGGATGTTCTGAAATATTGCGGTCTCCTATCAGAATCACAAAACGGAGGTTTTTCAAATTCAATCAAATCATTTGGTTTTATTAAACGAATTTGGGATAATGTTCCCGATACTGCAAAGAATTTTTGCGATTGGTTTTATCACAGAGTGCGTTTAATGAAGGATATCCTTTCAAAAAGAGGAATGATAGTTGTACGGTTTGATTATCATTACGGACATTATGCTAAATTGGTCTTAGATACTGTTTTTGGGTCTGGTCATTTTATTGGAGAATTTATGGTTCGTAGAATGGAAAAAAATGTAAGTGATAAATCCCGAGGTAAACAAAATCAATTGAATGTTGCAAATGATTCTCTGTTTATATATTTCAATGAAGAAATGCGCAGACTCGAAAAATATCCGGAAAAAAGGAAAAATCTTGTTGAAAATGAGAGAAAGAATCAAGAACTTTATAATTTTTCGCAAAACTGGCTTGATCCAAAAAATAATGTATGGATGGACATCGCGGGATATGAGAAGCGAAAAAAGACCTTTTATCCAACTGAAAATTCGGTGGAATTGCTCGAAAGAGTGATCGATTGTTTCTCAAATGAAGGGGACTTTGTTGCGGATTTTTTTGCGGGATCCGGGGTCACATTATCCGTGGCATCTGCCAAAAATCGAAAATGGATTGGAACAGATATAGGAGCAATCGCTATAATTCAAATTATACAAAGATTGCGAACGCAAGGAGCAAAAAAATTTGTATGGATAACAATACAATCTCAGCCCAATAAGAAAACCGAGAGAGAAACAAACAATATAAGCCCCATAATAAATCATTATCAATTGATAACCCGCGAAACGATGCGTTTTTTAAATGGAAAAGAGGCATCCATTATTACCAATCCGGATTCATCGATCATTGATTATCACCTTTTTCAAGATAAATCCAATCAATTGATTTATTCCATTAGCGACCGAATTGATAACGAACAACCGCGCGCTCATATTATTTTACCCGATCTAACGATAATTCAAAAAGAGGATTATATTCAGTTGAAATCATATAAAATTAGGGACACAAGATTTTCTAATTTAGATTTTGAAAGGATCCCGAAATTCGAATATCTGATTGAATATATTATGATTTTGACACCAAGAGGGCATAAGAAATGGGTATGCAAAGCGTCAGAATTCGGAAAAATTTTAACAACAAAGAAAAAACGCGAAGCCCCCGATTGGAAATTTCATTTAACAGAAGATATGTATATCGATGTAAATATTAAAGAGAATAGAGTTGTAAAAGGCATTGTATTGGAAATTTGCGATATTACCGGCCTCAGATTCAAAGTTCTCTTCAGCGGAGGAAAAGATCATGAATTTCAAGAATAATGAAGAAAACATTCAATCTAGCAACGTAAAAAACGATTTGGTGTATTTGGACTTATGTGTTTATGTATTCCATCAGGAATCGGATCCTAATACAATTTGGTTGCGGATCTTTGAATATTTAAAATCGGTTGATGAGAAGGTCAATGAAAACGGGGTGCTTGCGATTCGAACTACGGGATCCTATGGGTATTTCGTGAAATTATGCATCGATTCTTCATTTAAACACTATAATTTTATTAATGAGGTCTATGTACATAGTTATTTTCCAAAATCGTATCAAGCGGGGACATTCATGGATATAACAGACCGAATCTTCATTTTTTCTAAATATGAAGGAAAAGAAGGGAAAAGAAAAAGAAATTTGAATCCGGTTTATTCGAAAAAATCGGAGAAATTGCCTTCATGGCATGGATTCGATTCGAAGGGGCAAGGAAAAAAAATGAACTTTTCCATTACCGGTGAACCATATTATTTGGCACCTCCCG
>CAZUTM010000032.1:31118-36043 GCA_964623665.1 uncultured archaeon | reverse complement strand
ATTATGGAATGGCGACGATTGATAATTTATATAACTCCATTTACGATAATTTCGGCACCGCTGTAACATTTGAATCGCTCCGCGCCGATGTAATTCCTTATTGGATGGCCCGCACCAAAGGCTTATCTTCAAAATCACTTTTAGATCACGTAAATATTTTACATTCGATGAAATATTATAATCCATTCGCGGTTTCAGGGATCGAGATGGCATTATGGGATTTAATCGGTCGAAGATCATATCTTTCTATTCCGGAATTGATTTGGATGATGTATTTTGAAGTTTCAAATACTTTTCTCCAACATACCGATATTGATGAAATGATCAAAAATGTCCGAAAAGGGACCGCATTGAAGATGCCTGTCGGATTTTATGAAGATTTCAAAGAATACAAAGAAATTATAGATAATGCAATCGAGTTCGGAATTAATACCATCAAATTACACATCCTTCCCGATTTGAAATCAACGTTCCGGCTCATCGAATTTATTAAAACAGAATATCCGATGCTTAAAATCGAAACGGATGCAAATGGTTCATTTAATCCAACCAACAATCATCTAAATATTGATGAAATCATCCATTTTTACAAACAATTGGACCAATTTAAATGTCAGATGCATGAGCAGCCAATAAAAATCGAACTTGCACATGAAAAAGATATTTTTTCGCTCATGCAAGCGATTGATACCCCCATATGTTTCGACGAGGGAATCCAAAGCTTGAGTGATGTTAAATGGTTGGCAAAACTGGTCTCTGAAACGGGAAAAAAGGCTGGACTGAATCTTAAAATCCATCGGGTCGGCGGGATTGTTGAATCGATAAAAATTCTGAACTTTATCGAAGAATTCAACAGAAATAACTCTGAAAATCCCATCGAGATAACCATCGGAGGCATTTTAGACCAAGAACCATCAGCGATCGTTGGAGTTGCGCTCGCCACATTGCCGTTTGAATTTAATGAAGCGGATTTAATTCCGCGCTCTTTTTATTTTGCCGAATCCGTATTTCAAAAAAAGATAAAATACAAAGAAGGAAAAGCGTATTGTTACGAATCGGAACCCGGTCATTCGATTTCCGTTGATAAGGAAAAATTAAGGCCTTTGGTCGTGAGAGAGTTCGATTATAGAAAAAGTTCGAATGCTTAAATGCAAAAATACGGCTTGCATGAATTAAATCATTCGTATTTTATGCATATATGCGAACCGGCGGTCATGTTTAAGATAATTTCATAATCCCCGAAAATATTCCGGTCTCAAGCAATCAGGATTCTTTATTGCCGAATCAATGAGTGACAAAATGGAATGCTTATCTTGCGCCAAAATCCCTTTGATCGGCAAATAATTTGAAGCATGATTGCTCCTAAACACGCATGAATGGAGTGCTGGAGAAATATTCTCAATAATCAGCTTCAACTCTTGAAGTATTTCTGTAGAATTCATCAGTTTAAATTGACCAGATTTATATAGTTTGTGGATGTCCGTTCCGGGAGCAACCATCAGCGTTAGAGCGGAAATATACCATGTGATCGGCTTCGAAGGGCACATTCTATTGATCACGTTTGCTGTAGCCATCGCGTGTTTTTCCGATGAGCGTTTATCACTTCCCGCTAATCCCAAAATGATTGTGCCGGAAAGCGTAATCTCTGCTTCATGAAGCATTTGGGCGGCCCGGATCATCTCCTCATCAGTAACATGTTTTCCTATTGATTTCAATAGTTCATTATCTCCAGTTTCTATACCCAAATACACGATCTTCAAGCCCGATTCCGCGATTTGTTTCAACTCCTCTTTGGATTTTTTCAGAATGTCTTTTGCATGAGCATATGCACCGATTCGCTCCAATTTCGGAAATTTCTTTTTTGCGTAATTACAAATATCTATGATTAGTTTCGGAGGCATTACAAAGGCGTTGCCATCCAAAAGGAAGATACGATTCACCGAATTTCCATAAATCTCTGAAGCAGCATCGAGATCTTTACAGATCTCTTCAAGGGAACGGATTTTGAATTGTTTTGTCAGGTTTGAAACACAAAAGGAACAGCGGTAGGTACAACCTTCGGTGGCTTGAATCAATAATGAATAGGCTTCACTTGGTGGCCGATACACCGGTTCACAATAATAGATACTACCTCTCAAAGGGATCGAATCAAGAAATGCGCAAAATCATAAATATTTTATTCTTATTTGATCTGGGAGTTAAATATTGTTTTTTATAAGTCGTTCTGGCTGACTAATGAAGCATATCAACGGAAATGGTAGAAAATCACGCTTGAAAACAAAAAAAACGAAAATGTATTTTCCTACAAAATTCAAACAAAAATATAAATCTTTGATTGGCGATAATATAATTATATTTTGTAGAGGCGTTTATGCGAATGAGTAATAACAACGACGATGATTCTGCGAGTCCAAATTTGATTAGCACCATCATGGGCAACATTTTACAAAGCAAGAAGATGGTTCAAGGTGAAAAAATCGAAATTAAACCCGCTGTCGAAATCACCATTCAAGAGCCCGATTCTGAAAATAAAGAAGAAAATGTTACACCGAGCGGGGCTCCTATTGAGCAAAAAGAGAAAGGAGAAGAATACCTTGTCGTCGATACTTCGGTAAATCCCTTGCTTGAATCGGATTCGGAATTGCCGCCGTTGATTGTCAACACCGATGTTCACGTTTATAATATAACAAATAATGATAATGGCGGAGTTCAAATGACAGAAAACAACGAAGGTCCCCAACCTTTGGAACCTCAATCACAGCCGGAAAATAAACCCGTTAAAATGGTTGAAGGTGAACCCGGGGAACCAAAAGAACAAAGGGTTCAACAAGACACACAAAAAACCCGCGGAGATATCGATCATGAAAAGTGGAATGAGATATGCGATATTCCGCATATCCGAAAGCTGCCGCGATATGAAGGCGATAAAATGATTTATATCAGCGCGGAGGCATATTCTTCAATCGTTTTGTACGCTACGCGCTATGCTAATGATTCAATTCCCAGGAATCGATGGAATGAGATATACGGGATCTTGATAGGAAAGATTTCGGATGGTATCATCTTTGTGAACCGTGCAGAGCCCATGACCGTTGGTCATTCTGTGGATGTGCAGTTGGGCCCCGAGCATTATGTTTTCATTGCACAGATTCAAGATGAATTGGAAAATGCAGGGAAAGGTGAATTTATGGTGGGGTGGTTTCACAGCCACCCGGGCCTTACTCTGTTCTATTCTTATACCGATTTAATGAATCATCTGAATTTCCAAACTGCAAATCCCGATTTCATCGGAATCGTATTCGATCAGATATATATCAAAGAGAAACCCGGGCATCCCGGTATTGTCGTTTATCGGTTGAATGATACTACGATGGATGTTAATAAGGCAGAGTTCGAAAACAATTATCATGAGATGAGATATCGTATCATCGGATTAAATCTGCCATTTTTATCGCAGATACTATTGCGATGTTCTAATAATTATGGAAAGGGGTATCCGCTTCAACTTTCATATGGCGAAAAATTAAATCCTCAATCCATTCCGTTGAAAGTAATAAAAACACAAGAGGCTCAAAAACCAAAGGTGGCGGTGACCCAGAATATTGCGAAACCTTCTGCAGAACCTGGCGCAAGCGCGCCACAGAAGCCATTAAGTTCTATACCCGGGGTTCCCGCAAAGACAACCACGAAAGTAACCGTGAAAAAATCTGATGGGCCTTTACAAGTAACGAAGATAGATGCTGTTGGGGATAAAGGAATAAGTAATGAGAAAAAGGATAAAGTGGAAGAGATTAAAGAAATTCTCGATATTAAAGATTTGCATGAACGGGGCATTAAGTACATGATGGAGGCAAAAAAAACATTTTATTTAAAGAAGTTCGATGCATCTCTTGCTTATTTCAAACTTGCCTTCAAATCCTTTAAGGATGCGGGTCAAAAATCGATTCCCACATATCTCAAATCGGTGAATGAAGCGTTCGATCTGTTTTTCAAAGAGGAAATCTTAAGTTCTGCTCAAGAATTAGCCCAATTACTGGTAAATTCGGCGGAGGAATTCGGCGACATGTATTATCTCGGGATGGGCCAACAGTTTCTGGGAGAAATCAAAATCCAAGAAGGCAAGATCGATGATGGAATTGACAATTTGGATCAGGCAACCGTGGTGTATTCAAAATTACAAGATTATGCGGGCGCGGGATATGCAAACTATTTGATCGGTGAAAAATATTATGAAATAGGCGAATGGGATCATGCAGGTCTTTATTATTCCGAGGCGGTTTCTAATTTTCAGCATATTAAGTCGTTTACCGATATCTATGCGCAGAGAAAAGATGTATGGGCCACGCCTTCAAACATCAAAAAAATGGTTTCAAATATTAAAGCGAAACTGGAAGAATTGAAGGCTAAAATTACCGATAAAAAGGTTTTGGAAAGAATAGCAACTGCTATGAAATAATTGATAAAACTATTTTCATTTAACCAATTTCAACCTTTTTAAATCTACATTTTCATTTTTTCCGCTTAAATTCAGTTCGGTGGCGGTCATTTGAGCAGAAAAATAAAGCTCAAAAACCTATTTTGTATCAGAGCGCGCTTGAAATCAAAAGAAATTGTATATTTAGAAATATTAAAAAAAACGCGTGTCACATGAAAAGAAAAATTTAAATCAATGATTTATCTTAATTGTATTGGCCCATGAGCAGCAAAATCGACCTTGAGGAATTAAAACGGATTTTACCGGAATTGGTGCGAACGAATGATGAGATCAAAGGTGCGATTATTTCCGCGCTGTCAGGCGTTGTGGCGACCAAAGACGATATCGAACGCATAATTGCGCAATCAAATGCTCAATTTATTTCGCTTCAGAAGGAAATGGCCGAAATGAGGCGGCAAATGGATGAGCGTTTTGTTGCGCAGCAAAAACA
>CAZUTM010000032.1:0-31018 GCA_964623665.1 uncultured archaeon | reverse complement strand
AATTGATGACCGATTCTCTTCGCAGCAAAAACAAATTGATGACCGATTCTCTTCGCAGCAAAAACAAATTGATGACCGATTCTCTTCGTTGCAAAAACAAATTGATGAAATCCGGGTCGATGTGGCCACACTCGCAAATAAAGAAGGGCAAGAATTAGAAACTTTGATTTTGAAACTTATGAAAGAAACCTTGTTGCTCAATAATGTCAATCCGGATAAGATAAGAAAAGAAACGCTTGTGGATTCATCCGGAGATTTTTTCGGTCCAAATTATTCCACGGATATCGATGTTATCCTTGAAAATGGGAATGTTTATCTTGTTGAAGTCAAAGCGAAAGCCGATTCACGCGATTTTTATTATTTTAAGCGAGTCGGACAGTTATACGAACGCGAGAGACAAAGAAAAGTCAGTCGCTTGATTATGGTCTCATTGCGAATTAATGAAAAAACCATTCAACACGGCAAATATACCGGGATCCAAATAATTTCCGGATCAATTCTCTATTCTGACTAATTATAATCGGTTTAGGCAAAAATTTAAAAAAATTTTAACGGGGAGAACGCATTTCCGCAGAAAGCAAAAAAGATGCGTGGAATCCGAAACTCCATATCTATTTCAATGCTGCTCTGATTGCATTTAACGCTTTATCGGCATAAATACGAACCAATTTATATTCATCATGAAGCGCATCTTGCAATGCGGGAATCGCCTCTTTCACTTCAGTCGGCAAGCTCTCGGCTATTTGAGCAAAAATTGAAGCGGAAATTCGTCGGACTTGTTCATTGCTATCTTTGGAGAGACAATTTATGAACTCCCCAATATATTCGATTAGCATCGTAGGCTCTTTTTGTGCGACTCTGTGAATCTCGAATATGGCCGCGCGTCGAGCCTCTGCATCTTTATCTTCTTGAGTTACTTTGACCAGCGATTGAATCCCTTCGTATGCCCATCCCGGTCTTTGCACGGTCGCTTCTCCTAACCCTCGGATAACCCTTAATTTCAAGGCTTGATCCTTCGCATCCAATAATTTAATAAACATCATAAGGGTTGGGGCTATCAATTCAATGTTCTGTTTTGCAATTTGACCGAGCAAATCGACCGCATCGTTAAACAAATCTTGCTTTTTCTCTTTGATGATAATATCCACGACCTTTTGAACAATAAGGATGACTTCGTTCATTTTCTTCTCTTTAATGAATTTATTGTAGTCTTGTGTGTATTTCTGAATCGTTTTGTGCCAATTGTCCTTAATCCTGATGGTAGTGACATCGAATACGATACTCTCGATTTTCTTTTTCAATGCTTCATTTTCCAACTCTTGTTTTCTCGAAGCCCATTCTTCTTCAATACGTTCAAAGATCTGTGGATATTTTTCTTTCAGTAATTTCTCGTGAAGGCCCCGCTCATAAATTAGACCGATTACATCAACACCGATCGTATGAAATTCATGCTCGGCCATATACAATTTGGCAAGTTTATCCAACTCTTCTGTACCCAAATCGGGATATTTCTCAAGAGAATTCACAAAGTAGATGTATCCTTGTTGCCGGATTGTTTCATCTTTGTTAAACACGAATTTATCAATGCCCTTATCGAAAACCTTCTTTGCCCCTTTGATGTCTTCTTTGATCAAAAATTGATTCACGGACTCCACGAATTTCAGAAGTTCTTCATCCCAATCTCCGGAATATGTGATTTGAAGTTTCTGTAATTTTTGATATTCTTCCTCGCGCTGTTTCTTGAGTTTTTCTTCTTCTTCCTTAATTGCAGCATATTCTTGTTCGATTTCAGCAACCGTTGGTTCGGAGAGAATTGCTAATTTTTTCAATTCTTCGACCATCGAACCCAATGTTCGCACTGCAAGCTTGTTTTTTCGATTCGATGCCATTTTATTAATGATACCAACAATAACTTGGGGATTTTTTACGATCAGTTGTTTCAAGACCTCACCAACATGATCTTTCGTTCGCTCATCTTTAGAATCCAGCAATTTTTCAAGTTTGAAGATTGCACCGTTGAGAAGCTTATCGTTATTAGATCGGACGGCATCATTGTATTCATTGACCAATTTTTGCACATCATCGGTCCATTTTAGTTCAATTTTAATATTTTTACTTCGGATCGCTTTTACACGTTCTGCTTCCTCTGCTTTCTGCTTTCTGAGCTCTTCTTGCTTTTTATTCACTTCATCCAATATTGAAGTTCCGATGTCGTTCGGAAGGATATCTATAACGCTATGAATAATATTTTCAAATATTGCCTTTGCCGCCTCTATTTGATCTTTGGCCCCTTGTGTGAGCATCTTGAGCAAATATTGAATGGCCGGTTCCACAAAATCTTGTCGTTTCGTGCGATCTACTATTTTATTCAATAGCACGCATCCGGAAATGAAAAGCGGTTTATCAGAATAATACCATTTCATCAAATCCGCGATTAATTGCACCGTCACTTTATAGGCTTCGTCCTTCTTATCACTTGCCAGCGCTTGGTTATAGAATAGTCCAATTGATTTGATTTCATTGACCGCTGAGACCTCTTTCAGTTCAAGTTGCGTTGCTTCAATTTTTTTTAAGAACGCCTCTCTTTCCTTTGCCTCATCTCTGGCTAAGTTTTTCCGCTCGGTGTGAAGGGCCTCTATTTTTTTTAAAATTTCGGGATCTTTAATCATCTGGGCGGCCTTTTTCCCAATGAAAATCTCACCTAATGCAATAGCCGCATATTTCGATTTCTGTTCATCTTTGCCTTGATATCTCATGATGAGCACAGAAAGCGCCCCTTTTAAAAATCCGGGTTGAACATCCGCTATTTGGCTTAGCACTTTAATCGCTGAATTTCGGTTATCTTCATTATCTAAGAAAATCAGCCCCAAAAGCGAATTGATTGCCATTTCAACAATCGAAACGTTTTTTTGGTCGATTCCTTCATTATATTCTTGAGCATAGCCCACCGCTTCAGAAGTGAGGCCACTAAAATCCGTGATTTTCATTTTTTTTCCCTTGCTAATAATTTTCTTATAATTTGTTCTCGGTGAAAGTTAAAATAAGCTTTTTCATTCTCTATTGTATAAATCAATTTAACCAATTTTGGTGGAAAAATCGATGAAAAAGATTGGCGTATTTTCAGATTCTCACGATAATGAGAAGAACATCCGGAAAGTGGCGGAGATTTTTGCCGATGAAAAAGTCGATGCCGTAATCCATTGCGGTGATATGGTATCTCCGTTTATATTTCGGTGGTTGGAGCCGATAAAAGAAAAGGGCATCCCCGGGTATGCTGTTTTTGGAAATAATGATGGCGAACTTCAGTTTTTAATCAAAGCGTTGAAACCCTATTTGATTATTACGGGATATTTAAACACGATAATTATCGGAGGTATAAAGATTGCCATTACGCATGGACATTTGGAAGAACTGCTTAACACACTCATTAATTGCGGTGTCTATGATGTGGTTTTGACCGGACATACGCATAAAATTGTCAGCGAAATGCGTGGGAATACTCTGGTGGTGAATCCGGGCGAAACTTGCGGGTATCTTACAGGCACCAGCACCTACGCGATTATCGAATTCGATGAAAAGAAACCGCCTACTACCGAAAATGTCAGAATCCTTAATTTGTAAAAGATTTTTTCCAATTTTGGTTATGTTCCATTATTTTTTCGGATTCTCCTTTTCTATTTTAAAATTGCGATCTTTTTCTATAGGGAACGGTAGCATACGATATTTTGAGCGAATTTGGGCGAATTATGAAAAGCCAAATTAATATATTATCTTTAATCTATAATTTAGTATGGCTGAAAATGTGGAAATCATTTTTGAAATCGTTAATTTTACAATAGTGTTGATTGCATCTATATTATTTACCGGAATCGTTTTAAAAAAAAGAAAAGACTTATTAAATTGGTATATCGCTTTTATAATTCATGGATTTGCGTTGTTGCTTGATATATTCAAGGTTCTATTGAATAGTTCGACATTGCGGGTGCTTAGCCCCGCGATCTCGGCGCTGGCCATCATCATTTTATGTGTTGCAGCATTGAAAGAATATCGCCAGACCTTTTATGCAACGAGAAAAACAGAGATGGTTATCCCTGCGATATTCCTTCTATTCGCTTCCGAGCCCAGTATGTCTCCCCTTGTGTTGGTGTTGGTGATTATAGCATTTTTCCTATTAGTCGGAATTCGTTTGATGTATGCCATTTATAAGGTTAAATTAACACCTACGCATCAATTCCAAATCTATATGCTAGTTTCTGCATTTTTAAATATCTCTTTTACAATTGGGCGGGAATTCGGTCTGTTGGGCTTTGAAACCTTAAGTTCTATCGGCGATATAATCATGAATTTAATGGTACTCATGATCGTGCTTGTAGTACTTGTAGAGGAACGATTGAACAAAGAGAAGAAAGAAAAAGAAGATTTTGCACTGAAATTGCAAGCACAATTGCAAAATAGCGTAAAATTATCGGAAAAATTAGCGAGTATTGCAGAACAGTTATCCGCAAGTGCCGAAGAAATTTCCTCATCAAGTGAAAATATCGCGAGCACGCAACAATCAATAGCAAAAGGTGCGGCGACCCAAACCCAAGCGATAACGGTGGTACAAAGCCGAGTTCATGATTTTTCGCAAGAGGTCAAAGCAATCAATGATAAACTTGCCAAGATCAAGGAAATCTCCGATTTTATCACCATGATTGCCAATCAAACCAATATGCTCGCGCTAAATGCAGCGATTGAAGCCGCGAGAGCCGGTGAAATGGGCCGAGGATTCAACGTAGTTGCTGAACAAGTGAGGAAGCTTGCTGAACAAGCCAAACAAGGCGTTCAACAAACCGAATCCATTCTTAAAGAGATTTCGGAACGCATCACGCACCAAGAAAAAGGCACTACAGACATTGTCGCTGAAGTCGATAAAATTGCGGTTATTTCCGAAGAAACATCCGCAAGCACCGAAGAATCAGCAGCATCCGCTGAAGAACAAGCAGCATCTATGGAGAATATCACTTCTACCGCCCAAGAATTATTAAAATTGGCGTTATCAATCAAAGAAAATTTTCAAAAATAATCCTTAGTTGAAAAGACAAAATTTTTTATTTCATTTTACTTTTTACCTATAAGAATGTTTGGAATAAACGGATTCCATGATTTGAGCAATTAATTTCTTTTAAATAAAGGTGGCGATTAAAAATTAATCAACTTAAAAAAGTAATGTTGGTCAAGCCGAGCGGGTCAAGCGGGTTGGCATTCGCGCTCGAGCCGATTCCGCTCTCGTTAGAATATATCGCTGCCAATTTAATACACAAAGTACAAGGTTTTGGGCCTTCTCATGTCATGATCATCGATATGTTTAAAGAAAAACGAGATCTGGGCTATTATTTGAAAAAATTTAATCCGGATATTGTAGGGATTACCATGTCCGCAACCGAACATTATGAAGGAATTAAATTATTGAAAATCATTAAAGCATTCAATCAGAATATTCTCTGTATTGCTGGAGGCTATCATCCCGCTGCGGTACCGGAAATAATGTTGGATGTCGGGTTTGATGCGGTTTGCCGCACCGATGGAGAACTCGTTATGGTGGATATTGTTAACGGTTCGGACTTTAAAGACATAAAAGGTATTTCATTCACGAGATCCGATAAAATAATTCATAATTCTCTTCCGGATCAATTGCTTGAACTCGATTCTTATCCGTTTCCGGCCCGTAATCTGAGAAAATATACGTATCAAAATCTGTTCCTTCGTGATCGCGTGTTCGACCAGATGATGACCAGCAGAGGCTGTCACGGCAAATGCTCTTTCTGTTGTGAGCCATATATGTCCGGATCCAAACAAAGATTTCGTTCGCCGGAAAATATCTTTCAAGAAATCAAAGCGATCTATGATTATCATAATAGAAAACCGCTTCGAATATTAATTGGGGATCCCCATTTTCTGGCCAATCCTAAACGTGTGGATCGGTTATGCGATTTATTATTGCAAGCCGAAATGGATATTACTTTTCAAGTAATGTCCCGAACCGAACCTATAGCGACCAACGAAAAGTTGATAAAAAAAATGGTGGAAGCTGGAATGGTGTCTTGGGAGATCGGTGTCGAATCGTTTAAACAATCCGATTTAGACCAAACCGGAAAAGCACTTAAAATAGAAACCCAAGAACAAGCCATAAAAATACTTAACAAATATGGGGCCCATGCCGGCGGTACTTTTGTGATCGGACTTCCGCAACATACACGGGAAGACATTCTCGAAATTGCACGTTATGCAAAACGAATCGGTTTGGCATCCGCCGCATTTGGCATCGCTACTCCGTTCCCGAAAACGCGATTTTGGGATGAACTTGTAAAAGAAGATTTGATTTTCGAAAAAGACTGGACAAAATTCGATGAAAATTACAACGTCTTTAGGCATCCAACGATGAATAAACAAGAGATTGAGGATTTAAGAACGAAATGTATGGTATTATTTTGGAATTTGGATACTGCTTTAAATCAAATTCGTTTGGAATTAATTCGGCCCGGAAGATTTAGGCAGTATAAACCTACGATGATTGATTTTTTCGACACAATTGCTCGAAAGATGCTTTTCGGAGTCAAAGCGGGAAGTTCTCTTGTTGAAAAACCGCGGAACTCTCAATCAGACCTTCATACCACTCGTTCCCGAAATGAATCAATTTCACCAGATCCGGGAAGATCCAAATTCTATGAAATGATGGACCTTGCGTTCGATACGTGGGCAAATCCGAGGGTAAAGGCATATACACAAAAATATCCGCTCAAATCGCTCTTGGAAATCCGCAAATTCACCAAATTCATCGGAACTCAATTAATCCAAATAGTTGTAGATGATCCGTTCACCAAAACGTGTAAATTATCGATTGCAATTAAAACAAGCAAAGAGAATCGGAATATCGAATTCATAGATGTCTCAAAAAGACCTTACCTCGATTATACCGTTCTTTTTAGAATCAATTACAATGAAGCATACTATAATCCTTCTTGGGTTGCCAAAATTGTGTTCAAAAAACTCTTGCGATCTATTTACAAGCGCGATTTTATAATCGAAGGCAAATGGGTTGCAATCAAATTACTCTTGAACGCTATATACGAGATGATTCTCTTCAAGATCAAAATTCACAAATAAATTTATTCGGTAAAAAAAGAATCATCTCGAAAATTTTTAGTATTTTATGCAAAAACCGATGCATTTAAACTCATACTCAAGATTCGGGATGGTAAGATAGACACTATTACCCGATACCGAAAAGAAAACCGCATCTTTATGACCCAAAATACTTATTTCCCTCACGCTCGGGATTCCATTTATTTTTAATTCTTTACCTTTTGGCGGATCATTCAAGAAACAATAAATTGCGCGCTTTTCGGGGTTGTGTGTAAATCGGATATCCGCATCTTTCGCTTTTTGTTCGACCAGCTTCCAAGGTTCCGTGTTGAAAATACCATCGCCATTTAGGTGCAACCACTTTCCTAATGTATCCAATCTTCTCTTTTGGAGTTCTGGAATATTTCCATATTTATCGGGGCCGATATTTAACAATAAATTACCGTTTTTGCTCACGATATCGACCAGCGAAAAGATCAAATTGTCGGAAGAGATATGGTGTTCGTCTTTTTCCATTTGATTATAGCCAAATGAACGACCGAGACCTCTGCATGCTTCCCATTTGAAGGGTTTGTATTTTATATACGGAGAATATTCGGACGTGGAAAAATCTCCCACTTTTTTCGGTTCTTTTCCTTCAAATCCCGATTTTGCAACGATTTTTTGGACCGTCCGGTTTATTATTGCTTTTAAAATTCGGGATTTCTTAAGATTTTTAGCGGGCTTTGGAATAAGTGACCATCTATCATTCACAAGACCATCCGGAACATGATTATAATAATAAGAAATCAAATCCAAAAGGTTTCCCCTTAATGGATAGGCTATATCGTTCCAGAGTATCGAAGGTTGGAATGTATCAATCAATTCTTTGAATTGTTCATACACATATTTTCCATATTCTTCGCTTTGCGGTACCGAACCAATCATTGAACATGTTTCAAAAATCGGTTCATCGTTAAACGTCCAATCGAGTCCACCTGAATAATAATAGCCCATCTTCAAGCCTTGAGTTCTCACGGCGTCTGTGAGTTCCTTTACGATATTTCTTTTAGCATAATATTCTTTTCGACATGGATTCTCCACTTTGGATGGCCACATCGTGAATCCTTCGTGGTGTTTTGTGCCCAAAACAACATATTTCGCTCCGATATCTTTGAAATACCTTGCCCATTCATTCGGATTCCATTTTTGAATCGTATTATTAAATTCTTCGGAGAACTTTTCGTAAGCAAACCGTTCGCCGTAATTTTTTGCATGGTGATCCAAATAATCTGGTGCGCCAACTCTGAGAGAATTTTGATACCACTCTGCATAAGGATTGTGTTTATTATGAAATTCAAATCCTTGTTTCCCGATTGTTTCGGTAATATCTCCATATTGAGTCGGAGCAAATGCAGGCACCGAATACAGCCCCCAATGAATAAAAATTCCGAACTTGGCTTTGCTAAACCATTCAGGCACCTTATGTTTTTTTACCGATTTTAATTTCGGCTCAAAATCGATTTCGCTCATTTACATTCACTAAAAGCGTAAAAGATCTCATCGAATAAAAGAAATATAACACGAGTAAAAAAAGTATAAAAATTGGGTCAAGAACCCGAAGATTGATTAATCCACTTTCTTGGCCCCTTCTTCAGCCATTTGATCTTTGACTTTCTGTTTTTCGGTGGCGCCTTTTAATTGTTTCTTCTTTTCTTCCATTTTTTCTTTTTCGAGTTGTTTCTTCTTTTGTTCGATCGCTTTCGCTTTTCTCATTTCGGTTGATTTATCTTCAATTTGTTTAATCCGGGTCATTAATTCGATCGCACGGTCTTCTTCACCGATTTTAATGGACCATTGAACTGCATTTTCCAAATCTTTGATGGCTTTAATCAACCGACCTTCCCGAATTGCAATTTCTGCACTTGAGATTCGCATGTTTCTTCTGATTCTCCATTTTTCGATCGGCTTCGCAACTCTCGATGCATAAAGCATTAACATTGCCCCTAATGATTCCAAACCCACTAAGACCATGCCGATTCTGAACAATCCCGGATCGGTCAGTCTTAATTGCGTATTATATTCTGATGGTCTGAATTCCGTTGTGGAATCATTTGCAGTTTGCAGAAAGAGATTATCAAGCTTTATCCATGAATCTGCAAATTGAAACAGCGCATAGATCGCCACAAAACAAGCCGCGAACATCACAATAGTAGTGAGTTCTAAACTGATTTTATTCCTTAATATCACCACAGCCATTATAAAAAGCGAGGCAAAAATCATAATTTCGCCAGATCCCCTTAAAGATTCATGAATTTCTTCTCCGCCAGCGATTCTTTGGATGTACGAATAATAAAAATCTCCCGGAAAGGTTCCGTAACCCGCATAATCTGCAATATTCAATATATACGCAATAAAAATACCAAGCGCAAGTAAGAAGATTGCCACGATAAACGAAAAAATCCCTGCTGACGCTTGATAAATGCGTTTGTTCGCTTCGGGCCCATAATTGGGTTTTAACGCCCATATCACAAGAAGAATTCCTATGATTACAAATGCATTGCCGATTTGTAGGTTCGAATCATCCGCGGTGCCGGGTGGGGCTAAAAATAGCATAATAACGGCTTGAAAGACTGCAAAGAAGTTAAATACGCCAATATTGATTTTTAATCGTTCAAGCTTATTGTATAACAATGCTAAGATTGCACCGATTAACAGTGCAAACCCTAAGATTAACATAAAGATATAACTCAGTTGCGTTTTGTCGTTCTGCAATTCGAATGCTCGAAAACCCACAATGATCTGAATTACCGCACCGATTATCATAATGATAAGTCCAAGATATCGTAAAGCATCTTGGCTTGAAGGCACGGGTCTATCTAATTGAGACATACCAAAAATACTCCTTGTTTTTCAAACTAATTGATCTCAGTTCACCTCCAGTCTATTTAATCATTCATTCTTTCGAATTCTAATTTCAAAGCTCTTTAATTCGCCACATTTTTTAGAAACCTAATCTTTTTCTTTTCGGAGATTCTATGGCCGAAGTTATTCCTTCTTTTAATCTTCTTATTTCAACCGCGGCTGATTTTGAAGAAGATTGCTTCAACGAGGTTTGGTATCAATTATTTGCGCTTGGTGATGAAAATCCGATTTTTATTAATTTATACATCCCGGGATTGATCGGAGTATGTACTAAAGTAGATCCGCGTAAATTCATTCATTATTTAAAAGATCAAGGCCAAAAGAAGGGTTTGAATTATTTCAAATTTATTTTCAAAGTGATTCCTATCGATTCGGTCGTGACAACCGACAAAGACGAGATCATTAAGCGGAGCGGTGAATTGATTGATGAATATCGAAAATTGATTAAAGAGACAGATTCTTTTCGCGTTAAGATTGTAAGGCGATTTACCGAGCTTAAAGCAGAATCTCTTATTTCGGTTCTTGCAAAAATGTTAACAAATAAAGTGAATCTAAAAAAACCGGATTGGGAGATTCGAGTTGAAATCTGTCGGAAGTTGACGGGGATTTCTATCTTGAGAGAAGATGAAATTTTTGAACCGAAAAAACAAAAAATTGATAGTCCCGCACCTTCAGAACCCTCTACTTAAAAAATCACAAGAGAATTTACCAGAATCCATCCTAATACAAAACTTACAACTGCTACAGTGAATCCACTATTTTTTCCGACCGGATCAAACAAAATATTTAATATTTCTATAAGCAAAATTATGGCAATCGGTACAAAACCCATCAATAATCCAATCGGAAATCCAAATATAAAGATGCGACCATAGGGACTGAGAAGGAAGTAAATAAGCGAAAGGGATCCGTATATTAGAAAGAATGCAATAATTTTTATGAAATTCTTTTTTATCGGGACTACATTTTGAAAGGATTCATTATATGCTTCGGAGATCGAAAAGTATGGAACCATAAAACACACGACAAACGAAATCAATGCAAAAACTTGTAATTGGGGTAATTCAAATGGATAAAAGATGAGTTCCATCGTTGTCCATGTCCCGATCAATGTTTGAACTCCGCAAATATATAAACCAACCACGATCCCTACCAATATTGAAACAAATAATACCGGGAATCGCTTCGGATTGACCTTGTTGTTCCGGTTGAGCAACGTTGCAAGGAGCATAGGCGCCAAAAACCCGAGAAACGGCGAAATGGTAATAATTCTTACGAAGGTGCCGAAATTTTGCCTCAATAATGCAAATCCTACAAGAAGAAGCAAAGATAAACTATATGTTGTTTTAAATTGCTTGTTCGATAAGAATATTTTGATATTTTCCATAATTTCTCTTGATGTTTGTTCGTCATTTGAAGAGTACGACATCAGGCTTTCGGTCGATCGAATTCCAAACCATAGATATAACAAGCAAGCAGCCAGAAGAACAATGCAAAGAGAAGAGACATAAAATGTTGCTGAAATTGGCCCCCAAAGTGCTCTATTGGCAGCAATCGAATCCACGATGGAAGGAATTTCGACCGTCGCGCTGTTATTGATTCCAAGCGCGCGTTCTGTCCACAAAATGGCATCCTTTGTGATATTACCATTGGATTCAACATATTGTTGGTCGTTGTGGTCTTTGCCGGTATAATTATTAAATTGAGTTGCGTTTTGCACCGCGAACGATCCGTAGGTTGTAAAAGGCTCCGGATTGTCTAATTTCGTGATCGCCTTAAAGTAATTATATACTTCTGTGTCGGGAACAGATCTATCGTTATCCGTGGTGATTACAAGATAATTTTTCGGTTTCGGATTTTCTGCTGTTCGATTAACGTAATTGTAAAGATTAATCGTATCGACAAAATCTTGGGTGATAAGCATTTGTGTTGGTACCAAATTATTGATGGTTCTATAGCCCATCTCGCTAATTTGTGTTAAAAGCGTTCCAACTTGCGAAGGTGGGGCTAAAACAACACACGAATTCGCTCCGCTCTTATAAGACGCGAGAGTAACGGTCAAGGCCCCAAGAGAGTGCCCAACAAAACCCACATCGCTAATTTTTAAAATCTTTCCTTGAAACTCGCTTCCGGAAACCGTATTCAGAAGGTAGTTCATAGCGAATACCAGATCATCCGATTCTTTCATTCCGAATGTTGAGGATCCGGTACTAAATCCATGCCCTCGCAAATCACAGATCATGGCTACAAACCCTCGATTTACGAAAGTTAATGCAAAACCCATCAGATTCTCTTTTCGACCTCCTAATCCGTGTTGTAAAATCACGGCGGGAGTCGAATCACCGAATATTTTGGGTATAAATATCTTTGTCGCTATTTTAATACCGGGTTCGGGCTCAAGTTCGAGACTTTTTTGAATACAGAAATCATCGACCTTGCGATAATTTGATTGAATTACGCTTACATTGTTGATACAAAGCGAAAATGAGATAATCCAAACGATAGAAATAATTAAAAAGAAAATAGAGATGATTTTTCGCTGTTCCATGTATTTGATTTCTTTTACTTCCACAAAAAGTTTGTGAATCCTTTCGCCGAAAGATCTTTTTCGATGGCCGATCTCAATTTTGTTAATGCATCTCCGGTCAAAGCTTCAATTGAGGAAAACGCCATCTTGGCGGTTTCTTCAGATAACATATTCAAAATATCATCTTCCGTGTAGGAATTGGCACACTGCATCGAGAGCGTCCCATTAACACCTAGCGTGAGCGTATAGTCCGGCATATACTGTTATCATGATTTTTGGCTATTTATATTTTTTCATGAACGATTTGTGATTCTATAGTTAATTTTGGGAAAATATGATATCGGAAATGGGCTAAACCATAATAGTATTATCGATCTATTTATTTAAATGACTTGAATTTTACTGAAATGGATTGTAAAGACATTTTTTATTGAGTTCGAATCTACGAGATATTTTTTATAGATTTGCTCCTTTATCTAATAGATGAGCGCGGAAAAATCGTTGAGAATTGAGAAAATTAAAGAAGGAACGGTCATAGATCACATTAAATCAAGTTATGCCCTTCTTATTTTGCGTGCTTTGAATATCGATTTTTTAAAGGACAACCTCATTACCATCGGAATCAATGTGTTTTCCAATTCGAGTCAGAACAATAAAAAAGATATTATAAAAATTGAAAATGTGTTTCTCAATAAAAAGCAAATCGATTCCATTTCACTCATTTCACCCGGTTGCAAAGTCTCTTTTATAAAAGACTACAACGTGGAAAAAAAAATCGTTTTAGACGTTCCGGAAAAGATCTCTGCAATATTGCCATGTCCAAATGCAACATGTATTTCAAATAAAGAAAGAGAGCCTATCGTACCTGAATTTACACGCATCACGGTTAATCCATTAAAAATTCAATGCGAATATTGCGGTCGTGTGATTATGAAAGAAGAAGTTTTTAACCTCATAGAGAAGCTCGCGGGTGAAAATCTAAGAAAGATGCACGCTCCGATTGTCGAATCGGATTGAGAAGGTTTATATTATTCCTTCATTTTTTCAACATAGAAGAGATTCTTGCGAATGCTTTTGAAAATCGGTGAATGATTTATGGGTAAACTGAAAAATCCCTTCCTAAAACGGGGTCAAAAATATAAGGTCAAAGAGAAGAATGTCGTTTCGGTGGTCGATGAAGAGACTCAGATGTATAAAAAATATGAGAACCAAATGTATTGGATCCGAACATTATCGGGCATCGGCTCTGCCTTGCTCGGTCGATTGGTGTTTGGATTGATTGGTTGGAATATGTTGTTTTGGATGATAGGATGGTGGTTCGGTTTCCCATGGATTACAAGTTTTCTCATCTTGCGAATTAAATATGATAAAAAGAAGTGGGATTGGAAAATGATCATGAAGACAGGGATTGGTGCGTTCTTCTTTTTATTTATGTTAACCGGAACGATTGCACACACTCTAATTGTCATGAACGATCCCTCGCTTGATTACATTACCATATTCCAGAACCCAAATTATCCTTGAACCTTTTTATTCTAAATCTTTTCATTATATTATCAGAATATTTCAATCATGAAATATCACTTTTTTAGAATTAATATTATGGAGGAAAATTGCTATGAAAGAGAAAAAATCAATATCAAATCTCGATTTGTATGTACTCGCACAAGAGATGAATGAGATTCTCGCCGATGGATATGTTCACAATGTATATGAGTTAGAAGACAAAGATAAATTAAAAATCCGGTTTCGTTCGAAAACGGGAAAACAAGATCTCATAGTGGATCCCAAGACACGAGTCTCTTTAACTAATTATGATTATCCCGTTCCGCCCTTTCCCTCCCAATTCATTACCACTTTGAGAAAAAGAATCAATAAATTGAGAGTTAAAAGGGTGTACCAATATAATCTTGATCGAATTTTAATCATCGAGATGCAGAATCTCGAGGGAAGTATCATTAATTTCATCATTGAGTTATTCGGAAGCGGTAATTATATTCTCACAGATCCTAATGGATTGGTATTTCTTGCAAAAAGCTATAAACAGATGAAGGATAGAATCATTCAACCGAAAAGGCCCTACGAATTTCCGCCAACGAAAGGCTTGGATTACCTTAATCTGGATTGGGAAAGCTATATCAAAACATTCGATGAAGCGCAAACTCAAGATAACGGCAAAACCGATGCTGTGCGGTTTATTTCGATGAATTTCAATATCGGAGGGTACATCGCCGAGGAAATTTGCACGATTGCAGATGTTTTTAAGAACAAACCGCTCAAGGAGATTACACCCGAAGAAAAGAAGAGATTGTTTGATGCTTTTGTTGAATTCGCTCAAAAAATAAAATCGAAGGCATTTATACCTTCAATCATTTTGGACGAACAAGATAAATACATCTCATTCGAACCTATCCACTTTAAGATGTTCGAGCAAGAAAAAATAAAATACAAACAATACAAGACATATAATGAAGTAATAGATGAATTTTTCTCCAAAATCGATTCGGAAAATCTATTTTCGACCGATATCAAAGAAGCAAAAAAGCAGCTTAGCAAGATTGAGAAAATATACAATTCACAGAAAGAAAAAATACAAGAAAGCATCGAAATTCGCCAAAAATCCCTTGATACAGGCCACCTCCTTTATGATCGTTACACAGAACTTGACAATCTACTCAATACCATCGTTAAAGCTAAAAAGGAAAAAAAATTGGAATGGGATGAAATCGACAAGCGTCTAAAGATGGGAAAAGAAAAAGGTGTGCTCGAATGCAAATATTACTCTCGACTTTTACCGAAGGAACAAATCGTGATTGTTGATATCGACGGAAATGAGTTCAAATTGGATCTGACAAAGTCGTTTTCGGATAATATTAATGATATATTTAATAAAGCCAAGGTGGCAAAAACCAAGATGGAAGGTGCCATTGAAGCATTGAAAAAAACCGAAAAACAACTCCAAGAAGAGCAAGAACAAACCGAATTGGTCTCTTCAAAGCGTATCACTTTGGTTAAGGATCCGAGACCCCGGTGGTATCAAAAATTCAGATATTTCATCAGTTCCGATGGTTTTTTGGCCATTTCGGGAAGAGATGCCTCCAGTAACGAAAGTATTGTGAAAAAACATATGAATTCAAATGATATTTTCCTTCACACGGATATGCCCGGCTCTCCTGCCACTATTATCAAAAACCCAGAAAAAGTCCAAATACCGGAACGAACCCTTAGAGAAGCAGCCTCTTTCACGGCTTCCTATTCACGCGGATGGAAGAATGGGTGGGGAAATACCGAAATTTTTTGGGTACATCCTGATCAAGTGTCAAAAACGCCGAAATCGGGAGAATATGTTGTTAAAGGCTCATTTATCATCTCGGGGAAAAAAAATCATATTTCAAAACCTTATATGGAGCTCGCTATCGGGTTACTGCTTGAAGATATAGCCGATGTTGAAAAAATGGAAGAAGCCCTTGAAGATAAGGAATACGCATTTTATTATCAACCAGGAATTACCCCATCCACCGGAATAATAAAAGCGGAAACGGGAACATCCGAAGAAGATCCGGGTGAAATTGAAGATTTAGATGCCGAAAGACCAACGAATAATGAAACAGCCGAATTTCAACCCGAGGAGCAAAATGAAGGCGAAGAATCGGAAGAAGATTTCACCAAAAACAAAGAGATCGTAGAATTGGGCAAAGAAATTTCGAAAGAACTTGATAATAATCAAGTTTATGATCAATTACAAGATCAAGAAGAAAGAATCTATTATCCGAGGTTGATTACTGGCCCGCCGAATGTAATCAAAGCGGTCACTCCGTTTCATGTGAAAATAAAACCATCAAGAGGCGGGATAACGGTCGGGGCCCTCGCAAAAAAAATTAGAGAAACACTCATTAAACAGATTCCGGATCCAAAGATCTCCAAATGGGCCGCCTTGATGTCTCTCAACGATTTAATCAGATTGCTGCCGGCAGGTAATTCTGAAATCGTAAAGTAAATATAATTATATATAAAAAATTCGGCCAAAAAACAATTTTCAAAAAAAAAATGCGGGTATAAGGTCTATCCTAACGAATATCAAAGCCGAAATCCGAACATGGATAATACAGCCTATCGAAACTTTTTTTGAATTTTTTTAGGTCAGCATTCGATGGCAGCGTTTTTTTGTTTATATAATTTTGGATACTCTATTTATAAATACATATTTTCGTTTTTTATGGATTCAAGCGCCCTTTAATATCGGTTCCGTTGGCCCGATTCAGTGTTCTGTCCGATCTGGCTCTGCACTTTTTTCTTCGGATTCCGACTTTTTTATTGATTCTTTAATGTTTATAGGCTCATTTTCATCAATTTCAAAGCGAATCGCTCCTTTCTCTTGTTCTGGTAATTGCGAAATCTCTTCTTCAAGCATTGATACTTTCTCGGTGAGATTTCCAAGCATCTCCTTTAGCCCACCCATTACTTTCGTAAATTTACCCATTACCGTTGCGATATTTACAATACCTTTGGTCAGTTCGATTAATTCATTCATTTGTTCTTCCGAAATTTCTTCTTCATTCTCAATATTCATTATCAGTTCGTCACAATTGGATTTTTCACTGGCCGGTTCACGCGGTGGTTTTTCACTCATTGAAATTATAATAAAATTTAAGAAAAAAAAGGTTTTGCTTATAGATCCTCAAGACGGGTCAGCGGAACATCGCGTTTTGTAGGCATTAAATAGACAGGTTCGGGTCGTCTTAGGTTTTTTTGTTCTTCACGAACTAAAAGGTCGCGAACCGCCATTCGAATCGCCTCAGATCGGTTCGGATAATGCCCATTGTCTATTAACATCTCTAAACCTTCCAAATATGCATCCGGGAACGACACTGTGATTAGTTTCATGCTAATTTCTAATTATTTTCACACCATATAGAACCATGTAATATGAGCATATTTTCGAAGAAATGATGCCAAAGTGCGAGAAAAAAACCTTCTTTATTTTGTGTTCCCCCA
This sequence comes from uncultured archaeon, assembly GCA_964623665.1. Lineage (GTDB taxonomy): Archaea > Asgardarchaeota > Lokiarchaeia > Sigyniarchaeales > Promethearchaeaceae > CAZUTM01. Next base: position 13,467 of record CAZUTM010000032.1, on the reverse strand, counting down.
CTTGAGGGTTAGACAAAAAAAGCGTGAAAGAAAAAAGAGTTTAAAATTATTAATTAAAATTTTTCGGTCCTTGCTTGTATAAAGTAGAAATATGCAATGATGAGTGTTAGTCCGATTGCTGTTACCAAAAGAACATTACCATCGATAATAACCATAAAGATCGACATCAATCCGATGATAAACATCTCTTTCCATGTCATAATTCCACCCCGCGCTTCCAATACATTTGCAACGGAGATAATCATAAAGAAAAAGAACCCAACCGGCAACAGTCCTTTTCCGATAATAATAAGCACTTTGATTGTCTCGTTATCGCTTTCCGGAATTTTAATCACTTGGGTCATGATCAGCGCAGCAAAAAGGAAGAAGATACCTGCTATGGGATACGTAATTAAAGCGGTTTTATACATCTTGACTTGCATTATTTTCATTCGTTCTTCTTTCTCTCTTGGAGATAATTGCTCAATTTGAGAAGTTTCTTCTTCCTCTTTCTGTTCTCTTGCTTCTTTCTCCTTTGAGATTTTCTTTGCTTTCATTGGTTGGATGTTGTACTTTTTCGCCATCTTTATTTCCCTCCTTTCTTTTCATTTTTTCCCTTTTTACTAGCCTCAGATTTCGGTGCGTTCTTTGGTTTTACTTGTTTATCCTCTTCTTTTTCTTTCTTTTCGTCTTCTTCAGCCTCAATTTCTTCTTCATTATTTAAGGATTTCTCAGAAGGTTTCATTTCCGGTTCACGAACCGAAAGAGATCCAACCTTAGATTTAGTTGCAATCAATAATACTCCGAAGAGCCCGAAGATGACCGCCAACACAATTTCGGTGACTTGAATAAATTTCTCTTTATCGATCTTGAATTCACCGATCTCATCATTTTGTGATAAGCCCTTCGGACCGACTTGGAGAACTAAGGGTTCTGATTTCTTCTCATCTTGGAAATTATGATTTTGCGCAAAACTGACAACGATCGCATATTGATTTCCAACTACCATCTTTACATTCTCGGTGTCCTTTTCAGGCGATAATGCTATTTGGAATTCATATATTCGATAGTTTCTTTCATCTTTGCCTACCGAAACATTCCATTTTATCGTTTCGGTGTCTTCCAACCAAGTTTCGGTGGATTCGGTATCCGGATTACGATAATAATCTTTCTTTTCAATTACACTGGCATTTTGGGTGCCCGAAGCATTGGTTACAAAGACCGCTTTACGATCTAAAATATCTTCACTTTTCAGACTCCCGTTCTTGCTAATATATAAGATAAGAGACTCATCGTTTACCGTTGTGTTAAACCTTACCTCAACCGCAAAATAAATAGCACTGCCATTATGGAAGACATAAAACTTTATCGGAATATTTCCGGGAAGATTATGAAATGAACTGTTTACATTAGAGCCTCTCCAATCATCGCCTATAACACCATCTAACGTGGGCGTGTTTGAAGGACTACTTGTTAACACCTCGCCCGAATTCCATCCCGATACAAGATAAAATTGGGCAAACAGCAAAATTCCCGTAATAATCATTAAGATTATGCCCTTAGCACGCATTGTTTTCGAGTTTTTCATACATGGTTCACATGTTTTTTTGTTCTCAAAAGTCCCGTTTTCAATAAAAAAATTCTTGTACAATGCTTTAACTCTTCAAAACATAAATTTTTAAAAATTTTCCCGACACAATAAAAGTTAGAATGGCTCGAACAAAAACGCGTATTTACTCGGGGAGTAAAGAACGCACGATGGAATCAATGGTCGAGGTCACGAAGACTACTCTTGAAGATCTCGGTATGACGGTCACCGTTCAATATTTGGATCGGACTTTAATTGAATGTATCGGAAATTCCGCACCCGGCTCACCTATCGGCAAAAATAGTGTAACGGTTTACAAAGAGGGAGACCAAATTTTTATCAAACTCACTTACCAAATGCCCGACGGCGAGATGTTTTGGGATGCTTTTGAGATGAATCTTCAAATTTATGGTGCCTCGATAGAAGAGATTGAAGAAAAAGCGAAGATTGTTACGAAAATTTGCGAGACCATTCGGGATATGCAAGGAGCAATCGAAGAAGAAGTGGCGTGGGATTTCCTTTATAATTTTGAAAGAACAGCGCAGCGACTTCCCAGAGAAGACGAAATACCCTTGATCGCCGACTCCTTCCTTCAAGCAAATCGAGATAAAACGGAAATAAAAGAAGGTGAATCCTTGTTTGTTGAAGAAGGTACCACTACCGTGGAAATGGCTGATGATGGTATTGTGATCACAAAAACAGATGCTTTGAAGCAAATGATTAAAGAAATTCCTACGTTAGATAACGACAGCCGTTATGAATACATCAAATTATTGGACACTCTCGAATTTGATGACCAAAAGAGATTAGTGGCAAAAGTTCAGCAAATAGAAGCCGATCTCAATAAAGTGCCTTATCTGACAACCGAAGAACGTAAAGAATTGCGAAATAAAGTCAAAACACTCAATGTTAATAAGAGAAGAGATGTCCTTTTCAAAGAAATAAAGAACCGCGAGAAGAATAAAGCATATTACGAAAATAAGATGTACGAAGATCTCGCGAAAGAGGGGCTTGATACTTTGATCTTCCTTGATTACAATGAAAAACGACAAATCGAGGACATTTTACAAACCTTAATTGGAGAAGAGAAATTAAAATTAATCGAGAGAATCAAGACCGTGGAAGAACGACTGGATTCCTTAGCCCGACAAGAAGTTGAATTCAGTGAACAAGAGAAGAAATTTTACAGACAAGATCTCATCAGATTAACACCGGAAGAAAGAGAAGAAAAAATCACTCAGATCTTGGAAAAGAAGAAAAGCGAATTGGTGAAGCAAGAAATATTAAAAGCAATGCCCCAGCTCGCTTTTCAAGACAATACCAAAATGATTAAGGAACTCATGTGGCTTAATAAAACCGAACGAATTACACGCTTAGAAAAATATAAGAAAGAAATAGAAACCACGGTTCGGGAAAAGCAAGAGAAATTTGAACAATCCAAAGCAGGAAAAGTCTGTCAGAAATGCGGGTGGCCGATGGGCCAATTTACAAAAAAATGTCCCCAATGCGGATGGAAAGAAACCAGCTGGTTGGATTCATTGTAGCATTATTTTTCTACAAATTTTGCATTATCTATTCTCTATTTTTCGCTTTCTTTTATCCAAGTTCACTATTATGCGATTCCCATTTTCAAATGATTTAAATATGTGAATCCTCTTACACTGTTTATGGAATCCGAGAATTTAGCGGCCAGAGCCGAGGCCATCAATAAAATCGGCGATAAACTCATGAAGAAAAAACAATTCAATGAGGCTATCGCGTACTATAAAGAATCAGTTGAATTGATGCAACTGGCGGGTAATACTAAACGCGCAGAAAACTTTGAGAAGGAGTTAGAGACCGCTATCGCCAAAAGAGCGGCCGAACTGAATTCTATGGGAGACAACTTCTTTAAGAATAAAAATTACAAACAAGCCATGGAAACATACCAAGATGCATGGAATTTGCTCCAAACCGCTGGAGAGAAATGGATAAAAAAGCATGGAAAAGAGTTCACCGAAGAATTAAAGCAAGCGAAAGCCAAATTTGCTACCGAAATATTACTGCCCCAAGCGGTATCTATGAGTTATAATGGAAAATGGGAAGATTCTGTTGCCCAATTACACGACATCTTAGAGGAATACAACGGAGATCTTGATGAGAAATCGAATCTCAAAATAAACAATGCGATTTGTGAAGTACATAACCGATGGGCAGATTCTTACGCTATAGACGCGGAAAAGGCCTTTTCATTGAAAAATCACGCCGAAGCATTGGGGAAATATACTCAAGCATATCAACACTACACGATTGGTCAAAATTTACAGAGAAGGGCTGTTATAGAAAAATCATTAATAAAATTGTTTAAAGATAATGCAGAGCAAACAAGAAACCATGTCATCTCTTTAATCAACGAAAATAAATTTGAAGACGCCATTGCCCTTATCGAAGAATGTGTGAAAATGGCGGAATCCCTTAACGATAAAAAATACGTGGATTTGTTCAAAAAAGAATTAGATCGCGCTTATGCATTAATGATTACAAAATTAAAGGAGACTGCTGACGGATTAGCCGGAAAATGGAAATATGAAGATGCGGCAAATGTTTATTTTAAAGCTCTACAGATCGCTAAAGAATCCAACAGAAAACGATTAGTAGAAGAATTTACCAAAGAATACAACACGATGGTCTGGAAATGGGCCGACAAAATCCTCACCAAAGCCAATGAGTTAGAAGCGATTGGAGACTACGAAATGGCAATTGTAAATTATCAACAAGCAATCGAGACCATCAAAAATTCATACAATCAGCAGCAAATCAAAGATTTCACACAAACTATCTACAGGATTTATCTCGTAATCGCTGAAAAACTGAAATCAAGAGGAGAAGCCTTGTTTGCGAAAAATAGTTGCGAAAAAGCCTATGAGAATCTCGATATCTGCGTGCATCTTGCTGAATTGGCGGAAAATCCCAAAAAAATGCAAGAATTCCGAAAAGTGCGCGATAAAATCATGGAAAAACTTCAAATCGCTTAATCCCACAAGCATACAATAAATTCGGTGAATTTTTCTTTCAATTTCCTTTTTTTCTCCATTAGGCTGTATCCGGCAATCGTAAACGGCTTTTTTGCACATTGGATGGTTCTGGGGATTCGTTTGAAGATTTTTTCGGGTCTAAGAAATTCAAGCAAAAAAGGTTCTATGTGGGGGACGGGATTCGAACCCGCGATAGCCTTCGCTACCAGACCCTCAATCTGGCGTCGTAACCGCTTGACTACCCCCACATCGCTTTTCCTATTTCCAAAGAAACCCTTAGGAAAATTGAATGGAGTTATCAAAGAAAATCAGCCAATAATTAAAAATATTTTGAAAATTCTTCAATTTCGTTTCTTCCGATATTTCATTTTCTCAGAATTCTGGGCTTTAATTTGACCTTAAAATCTAATTTTCTTTCAATTCGATATGGTAATATCTATTTGTGGATCTATAAATCCATCCAATGATATATTGAACTGTTCAAGTGATCTGGATTTGGATTTTTATGGCTTCGAAATGATAAAAAATATTTAAGTAATGCACTTCTTGGTGGAAGATTTAGTAGATTTTAAAGTTTTTGAATATAAGATTCTCTTCTATTATGGAAATCTTAATAAGATGGGCCATAATTTTTGAAAGTAGCGATTTCCTTGATAAAAACAGCGAAGTATAAACAACTCGGCGAAAAATCGGAACTGACACCGTTGAAGCCATACCGCTTTTTCCCCATTTATTTTCAAATCATACTCCGGTCTTTTGGAACTCAATTATACGGATTGGCATTACCCAATTATCTCATTTTCCAAACCGACTTTTCAGCCAGTTTAATTGGGATCATTTTTTCGATTTTCACTATCGCATATATCTTAGGGCCGATCGTGGCCCGGCCCATCACAGAAAAAATTGGCATGAAAAAATCGCTTATTGTTGCAGCGATCTTACCTCCATTGTTAATTTCAATCCAGCTTTTATACTTTGTGCCTTCCGTTTTAATTATTTGTCGCGCATTAGAGGGGCTTTCACTAGGGCTCTTTTGGCCAAATGTACAGATGCAAGTGAGTAAATGGCAACATGATTGTTCCGAGAAAAAAGGACAGCAATTATTCACAATATACGGCTTCTCTTGGAACTTTGGATGTCTTCTCGGCGGAATTTCGGGGTTTATATTCGTATTTTTCACAAATAATGATTATCTCGGATTGATACTTGCATTATTCATCATATTTTCTATTATTCCCTTTGCTTTTTTGGGTGAAGCGGACAATCGAACCCTTTTCACCAAAGAAGAAAAAATTTATTCAATAGCGCGTGCCTTGATTTCGGAACCGAATAAAATCAAAACGGAAGAACCGAGTACGAAAGTAAATGGGATTGCAGCATCCAAGAACTCCATCTCTATCTTATTGGGCATCCCGATTCTGGTCGCGGTCACCGTGCAATTTATTCATGCAACATTTAGATCGATGTTCTTGTTCACATTCCCGTTTCACTTGTATCAGCTAGGCTGGGCTTCATATTGGACGTATTTCATGCTTCTCATTCAACAGATCATGCAAATGATTAGTATTACAATGAGCGGGTCGATTTCCCCGAAAGCAAAATATAATTCATTTTTGCTTGGGATGATTATATGCTTGTGCTTCTCCGTATCCATGTTATTAGTTAATAATATGGTTCTGATTTTGATAATCATGATTTCTTTGGGCTTTTTCAACGGGTTCATTTACGCTTTCGGTGCTCAAGTAATGATGACCCACGGCAAAGCAACCGGCTCGCTAAAGTACGCAACTTATTATGAGATATTTTCCGGAATCGGGTATGGAGTTACGCCCTTTATTGGTGGCTTTCTTGCAGAGATAAACCTTAATTTAAATTACCAATATGTAATTATTGCGGGATCTATTTGTTTAATCTATTTTCTTATAGCTTGCAGAAACAAATTGAATCAAAAATAAAATGAGAAATGGGGTATTGAATTTATTTTTCATTTTTTTCTACTCGTGCTTTCTAATCTTACTTTCTAATCCTTCACCAGTCTTGTTTTTGTAAGGACAAAAAAAAAGAATATAAAAAATTATCGCGTGGCCCGAAGCATTTGAAAAAATCTTTAGAATTTCAATTGCCGGAAACTTGCCATCACTTTAGTGCCCGCGGGAGCAACCATTTTGATAGGAATCACCAATATTGCCGGTTTTTTTGAATCCACCGCTCGTTGTAAAGCGGGCTTTATCTCGTTGGGGGTTTCGACCTTTTCGGTATAACATCCGAAGCCTTTCGCGATGGATTCGTAATCTTCATTAAGGTCGACACAGAAGGTTCCTCGGTCTTTTCCGAATTTCGCTTTTTCGTTATTCGCAATCATTCCCCACGAACAATTATCTGCCACGATTCCAACAAACGGTAAATTATACGCCTTTGCGGTGCTTAATTCTTGGACGTTGAATAGGAAGGATCCATCACCGGTGATCATAAAGACTTTCTTGTTTGGAAAGGCGCATTTCGCGCCGAGAGCAAAGGGAATTCCGGTCCCGAGATGTCCGAACGCAATCGGATACAACACACTCCTTGGACTTCGGGGTTTTACGTAATCGATCATTCCGATGGTCATTACTGCGATATCTCCGCCATCAACAGATAATATATCTTCCGGTTCCATGAATTCGAGGAGATCTTTTATGACGCGCTGAGGCATGATGGGCGTTTTGTCCGAAGTCATTTTCGGCATTTCCATATCGATGGCTTCTTTCCGTGCCTTTTTCAACGCTTCAAGCCATTCCTCCGTATTGAATTTCGGCATTTGGTGGGCTTTCATCGACGCCAACAATTGTTCTAAGGCGACACGGCAATCAGCGATGATGGCAACATCAACGGGTCGATTTTTTCCGATCATTTGCGGATCTATATCGACCTGGATGAGTTTAGCGTCGGCATTCCAAACGGGTGCTTTTCCGTAGCCCATTGTATACGAAAATTTTGTTCCCAATGCGATGACTACGTCCGCTTCTTTGACTGCTTTCATCACGCCGCCGTTATTCAAGGAGGCCCCGATAAAGGTATCGTGGTTTGTGGACATGGTTCCGATGCCCATGACCGTGGTGATTGTGGGTATTCTGTATTCCAGCGAATCCATCCTTCCGACGATGTGACGCCGCCTCCGGACACGATCAGCGGTTTTTGAGCGGTTTTTAAGATTTTAATTGCGTCTTCGATGGATTGGGGATTTGCAGCCGGCGGGTGAACCGCCCGATATCGATGGGGAGGATTGACAACCCTGCCGTAATCTTCGACTTGAGCCGCAAAAGCATCTTCCCGAATTTCCAAGTGAACGGGCCCGGGTCTTCCCGAATATAATTCTTTAAAGCATTTTTGGGTCGCCCATATGATTCGGTTCGGATCCGAGACATGCTTTTGATATTTTACCACGGGTTTAAGCAGCGATAATTGGTCGATTCCGCCTTGAAGTCTGTGGTGGTCTTCGAATTTCAAATCTTGGGCCGGATTAATCACCAAAATTTTTGAATTATCCATAAACGCGGTACAAACACCGGGAATCATATTTGCTAACCCAGGACCGAGTGTCCCGGCGGCGACACCAACTTTTCCGGTAACCCGTGCAAGGGCATCCGCCATATGCACGGCGCATTGTTCATGTCGAACGCCGATATATTTCATTCCGTTCTTTTCGCCCCATCGGGTGAGGGATTCAAGAAACCATATAAACTCTCCACCGGGTATGCCGAACACGTGTGTCACGCCCTCTGCATGCAATGCACGAACGAGCGCATCACCGCCGTTGAATTCTCCGATGTCTTTATTCATGTCGTACATATATTATATTCTGATTTTATTTTAATTTAAATTTTATTTCCCTTATTATCGAGCGATAATATAAATAGTGGAGTTGCCATCGAAAGTTTCAAATTAAAGCCTATTCACCGAATCGGATGAAAACAAAATCCAATGGTATTTATTTACTCTCTATATATTTAATTTGATCTTCATGAAAGCGGAACACCTCGAAGCTGTTAAAAAATACGCGAAGAAGTTCGTAGGCTTTACTTTCTTTTTTGCGATACTTATAACGAGTTCAATCATCGTGTCAAATAATCGGCCAAGCTATTTAAAATACGAGAACGATGATTGGAATTATGTCGTTCTTCCCAACGGGTATAATGCCAGCAAATGGAACGTGCTCTTTGACGCCCATTCCCACACTTTATATTCGGATGGCCAACTGACCGTCGAACAAAATATCTTATGGCACCTTTCCAACGGATTCAATGCAATAGCGATCAGTGATCACAATACATGGAAACACTGGCCTGAAGTTAAAAAAGTGGCGGCAGAGAAATTCGCGGGCCGCGTAGTCGTATTGCCGGCGAGCGAATGGACGACGCGACGAATTCACATGAATATTATACTCCCGTACAATGCTACAAACTACGAGAACCTCGTGCCGAGTTCTAGATATCCCACCGATGATGAAATTAAAAATACAATACAAGCAGTTCATCAATTAGGCGGAATCGTGATGGTGAACCATTATCCATGGTCGCTCCCAAGAATGCCGGATCACCCAACAAGACAACAAGTGTATGAATGGGGTGCGGACTTTATAGAAATCAATGAAGCCGATTGGGATCAAGAATCCGTAGATTTTGTTGCAGGAAACGAAATGGAATTGATGGCGGGAACGGATATGCATTCTCCAAACGGTGTCCATGGATGGACAGGTTTTTGGGTCAATGAGTTCACTGCCGATGCCGTATTTCAACAAATCAAGTCACGAAATACTACCGTGTTATTCCAAACGGAACGATCTGCATATCCGGCTAATCATTCAATAAACCCGCTGTACACAGCGCTTCGACCGATGATTGAATTCGGACAAATCTTTGAAAATTATATGTTGCCCACCGGTGCGCTTGATTGGGTAGCTATATCTGTATTTTTAGGCTATTATGTGGCGCTCTTCATCATTTATGAAGGTGGAAAGGAAATTGCTAAAAAAATAGCCCCAAAATTATTGAAGAAACGCAATGAAGCGTAAAAATTCTCATTTTTTTTTTTCAAGTTCGTTTATCTTTTTTTCCCAAGTTCGTTTGTCTTTTTCAAGGTTCTTTCGACTTTTATTTCCCAAGTTCGTTTGTCTTTTTCAAGGTTCTTTCGACTTTTATTTCCCATCTTTCACCTTTTTCCCCAGAACTTTAAGGTTCGCTCCACCTCAATACCTCTGTGGACAAAGAAATCCTCGAAATTTATTTGGAAGAAGCAAATGAATTGATTGAAAGAATGGAGAATGCAATTCGCGCCTTGGAAAAAGATCTGCATGATCAAGCCGGGATTCAAAATATCTTTCTTTCTCTTCATACCCTCAAAGGAAACACGGGATTCGCGGGTTTAAATCCGGAATTCAAACTCTTTTCTGCATTTACCGATTATTTTAGGCCCGTTCACGCTAAAAAAGCATCTGTCACATCGGAAACCCTTGCGATGTTGAAAAAAATCGTTCCCATCCTTCGAAGCACCATCGAGCAAATAAAAAACGGCACATCGCTGCAAGATATTGAATCCGATGAAATTCTCAAGTCGCTCGGTTTGAACTCGTGATCTCCCATTCAAATGAATGAATGCTGAGAAAGCCTTTAAAGGTGCCCGACTTTCTCTCAGATAATGCCACTCCGCGGGAAAAAAATTTTGCTGATTGATGATTCGAAGTTTATGCTGCACCATTACAAGGCTATTCTGGAAAAATACAATGCGAAAACGGTGTTTGCCTCCCGAGGAGATGAAGCCCTTAAAATCTTGGAAACGATGGACCCGCTTCCCGATCTCATTCTTTGCGACATCATTATGCCATGCATGAGCGGTTATGAATTCAGAGACAAAATCCGGGAAAATGAGAGATTGAAAAATATTCCGATCATCTTTTTATCGGCAAACGCAATCGAAGAACCTAGTCTCTCTAAAGAAGAATATATCAAAAAGCCGTTTCAAGAAGAAGTGTTTATCGCTAAAGTTAAGTTGGCTTTAGGACTTCGCTAACATTTTGAACCAAAGAATTCATTTCAAATGGTTTGAAAATAAATCTTAATGCACCCGCAAGGGTGGCTTCTTTTATCACTTCGGGCTGATGCAGAGAACTGCACACGATGATTTTGGAATTCGGGTCGATTTCACGGATTTTTTTGATGGCTTCGATACCGTCCATGTTCGGCATCATAATATCCATGATTACCAATTCCGGCTTGAGCGACTTGAATTTTTCTATCGCAACTATCCCATCTTCGGCCTCGCCAGCAATATCAAACCCGCCGGAGCGAAGCATCTTCATGATGGAATGCCGAACAAACCGAGAATCGTCAACCACGAGAATTCCAGTCATTTCAATTCCCAAAAGGATCCTCGCTCCGAAATACTTTTCGAAATTCTATATAACACCATTTGAATTTACGCACGCTGTTTATAAATAAAGTGCGTAAATTTCAATGAAATTATATATACTCATAAATGATTACTTTTTGTTAAAAAATAGAAACCAGATCTAGCGTGAAAACAAAAAAATGAGAAGGAAAACCAAAATTTGTCTTATTATTTTAATTGAACATCCTAAAAATTCTATATTTTCTTGAAAATCAGATAATGTCTTGAATTTGGCGGCACTTCGATTTTTAATGGAATGCTGGCGTTTGTATCTACTTGCATTTCTTCTTTATGTCCGAATTCATCAAAAATTGCTACTTTTTCTTTTACACCGGCATAATATAGCGGGATATTCATAATCTCGGTCAAATTCTCGGAGGTGGGATTGAATATTGCCAAAAGCGCGCATTCCTCAAGAGCGGGATTCACATGCAAAATGGCATCTAAATGTCTTCCATCCGGTCTTCGAATGTGGATAATATCGGAATCGAGAATCGCGCGATGGAGTTTGTAAACTGAGACCCATTTCATAATGACCTTTTTTACTTCTTCCGAATCGTATAATCGCGTTCCCCGATAGCAAGATTGCACTCCGCTCAAAAAATTTTGACTTAAATGGGCTTCAAATTCTTGGATATGTTCGCTTAACGGTTCTAATGTGGATTTTTCCCATTCTCCAACTCGATGGTAAACGGTCAAAGGCGTGAACATCCAGCCCATTGAAGGCGTTTTTTCCCATGTTCCATCGTATATATTTTGTCGGGCCAAAATAATTTGTCGATCTCGTGGAAGAGACCAATTAACTTCTTTGTAGCCCATCCCTGTCTTATTTCCTCCGGATAAAAAATACCAATCCGGCTGATTCACATAAATCCCGTGTTCACAGCAGTATTTGTAAAAATCCCGTTGCGCCTCCCATTGTCTCCATTGAGAATCAAAAACATCCCTATGGCCTTTATGGCTCGTAGAAGCGCAAACATCGCCCGGATATGGACCATCATGTTCGAGAAAATTTGCCCCCGTTTTTTCCATGAATAACTTCAGTTTGCGGATGTAATCGATACCCCAATCCGATTGGAGACATGGCGCTTTCCCGAATACCGGATTATTTTGAATATTAAGTTCTTTTGCGGGCATGATAACGTCCGTCGCGGGGTCGACAGAGCGACTGGAAAATAACGAATATGTGCCGATTTCGATTCCTTTTTGATGTGCATAATCGAATAATTGCTTATATTCATCATAAAATTCGTCATCTTCCCACTCCATTGATATCCCGCATCCGAAACTTAAAATCACCATTTCAAATCCGACCTCCGCGCATTGATCTATAACACGCTTCACCACTTCGGGATCAGCGGTGATACAATGCATGAAGATCGGGTTTTCGGTCACCCAAGGACAAAGAGTTCTGTACATCTTCCGCTGTGCAAGAGATCTCCGCTCCCTATCGTAACTATCAAAAATCAACTCGTACGTGATAAACGATTCAAATGTATTTGCGGGCAATATATCAATCTCGGGCCCTATAGGCGGCTCGGAACGGAATAAAACCTTGGCATCATTCAAATATGCAACTTGGGATGTATATTCCGGATCCACCGTAAATTTTGAAGTGACATTACCCACGGTCGGGGACATCGCCGCAAAGATATAATCACTTTCTATGTGAAACATGTGATAGGAAGATTCCTTTGAGGGATCGCCTTGAGGCACGCTTGAAGATTCAACAATCGAAAGAATCTCGCTCGAAAATTTGTTGAGCCGACATTTTTCATGTGTATTATTCAGAAGACGAAAACGCTTGGAAAGAAGCGGAATTCCATCATAGATCTCGTAAATTAATTCCACATTAAGGTTCAAATTCGGATGTTTGAATTCAAAAGTGACCTCTTTGCCCTTTGGCGGGTATTGTGTACTTGAACAATAGCGTTTTGGCGTCCAATTAATTTTCTTTTTAATATTTTCGATTTTATAGCTTGTAAAAAGAAAATAATTGGCGGGAGGTTTGAGATCTTTCAAAATATCGTAAGAATAATATGCATGTTCGATCTGTCCCGTAGCTCCGCCGACCCTCCATTTTTCTCCATCGATTGTGAGTTCCAACTCCGGGCTCAGTGCCCGAATCAATGATTCTCTCCGCATTTCATTCCAATATTCAATCGTAACAAATAAATCGGCAATGTAAAATGTCCGGGTAATTAGGCCGTTTGTTATCTGAACAAAATTGTTCTTCTCAACGCAACACGCTTTGAAAGGCGAAGAATCGATCATCCAATCTGAAGTTGATGCCAAATTTGTCTCGCAGATGTTTGAAGAATGAAAGTTAATCATATACATAGATTAAACATGCATGAAAAAAAAGATGTTAATTTCGATTGAAAGGGATTAAAAAAAAAATTTCTTCAATAAAATTGTTGTTTTTCATCGATCTTACGTTGAAATTTTTGTTATTATTTCTTT
>CAZUTM010000031.1:17064-36241 GCA_964623665.1 uncultured archaeon | reverse complement strand
TGCTCAAGACTTTCTCACAAAGGGCTTTATTCATGTCATGAGTCTCGATTTTGTGATGCTTTGGGGAATGTTTTTGTTCATAGTTCAAGATGATATGGCTCGACGGGGAATACCAAGAGAAAATAGATTGAGGACTTGGACTCCTTTGATAAGCATTCCGATTTTTGGGGCTGCGATTTATTTGATTGCAAGACCAAAATTAAAAGTCGTGCAGAAACAAGAAGATGCTTAAAAATACCAACATTTGATAATTTCTTACGAAAAATATATAATTTTTTGCTTTCTATGAAGAATTATGAAACTAAGAGCCCAAAAGCGCGTGTTGTATTCATTGGGATTTCTTGCAATTATTTGTATTTCCTTGGTACAGAGTTACAATAGCGTTGCTATTTACTCGATGGTGAAGGCGGAAGTGGTGCCCCAAGATCAATTCCGATCGACCAGCCATTGGGTTAAATATCGTATAGAATACTCCTTTAATTACACAACAAGAACTTCCAATAATATCCTAAAAGCATGGCTTTTTCGGATCAATAACATAACCACCGAAGTGGATCCGAATTATGCTAACATGCAGATTTCACATTTGAAACGTATGGAAATAAAGGGTGCTGATAATAGCTCGTTTTGTGAATCGGATGCCCATGGAAACTCAATATTTTATTATGAAAGGGAGTTTAAAAACGGACAACCCAATTGGACCTTTTCCGCATATTATGAATATGAAGTCACGCTTTACCAAACAGAATGGAACTACACCTCCCAAGCAATAGGAAATATCACACCCTCTTTACCCCAGTACATCTATACTCAAGCGGTACCATACATCGAATCGAATAATAGCGCTTTAATTACGCGCTCGAATAATATTACTGCGGGAATCACAGACACACAGCTGAAAATAAAGGCAATATTTGATTTCGTAAAGAATTATCTGAACTACACGCTGAGACCCCGCGCTTATGGTGCGTTAGATGCTTATTTGTCTGGATATGGAGATTGCTCCGAATACGCAAGCCTAACGGTAGCCTTGTTAAGAGCACAAGGAATTCCGGCAAGAAAAGCGTTGGGTTTAGTCGTTATCGATCCGGAAAGTAGGCAAAACGTTCCTCTCTACCAACCAAAGAAGATGCAAAGTTTCTCGTACGAAACTCTTCCAGGACATGCTTGGATCCAATATTTTCTTCCGAATGTCGGATGGGTTACCGCAGATCCAACATGGGCTTCCGGTTCCGGCTATCAAACCTCCGGCTATGGAAACTTTTTCGATGAACAAGACTATGTACATCTCACATTGAGCGTCGGGGATTATTTCGGGGCCGGGATTACGCCGCCTCTGTTTAATGATCCTCTTGCCCCATGGGCGTATCAAGAATTAGGTGTAGGGCCCTTTTTCGCACATAGTTCAAGCGATTTCGATTATTCGGTTGATTATAGATTTACGATTCTTGATTTCGATGTTCCAGCGGAAAATCCCTTGAATTTAACCACAATGATACTTTTTGGGTCTATGGTCGCGTTGGTAATTGGGCTAATCGCTTATGCATTTAAACCCAGAAAGAAAACCGTTTATGTTTATTAAGGCTCGCTCGTTTTCAATGAATTCTTTGCTTTTTTTTGATTTCAGTTTTTTTATTTTCGATGTTATGAGGCGCGGAGCGATGTGGCGCGGAGCGATGTGGCGCGGAGCGATTTGGAAGGATGCGGTGAAGCGCGTTTTTGAGTGATCTGGTGAGATGTTCTGTGGAGTGGTGTGGTGCGGAGCGATGTGGAAGGATGCGGTGAAGCGCGTTTTTGAGTGATCTGGTGAGATGTTCTGTGGAGTGGTGTGGTGCGGAGCGATGTGGAACGATGCGGTGAAGCGCGTTTTTGAGTGATCTGGTGAGATGTTCTGTTGTGTGGTGTGGTTCTATGCGTTGAGGCGCGTTTTTGAGTGATCTGGTGAGATGGTGGATGATGCGGTGAAAAAATCACAAATAAGCTTGTAGAAGCCCCTCAATCTTCACTTTCAGATCTTTCGTTAAGGATCCCGAGTCATATTTTTCCATGATCCCGGAATTTGAATCGAACAATAGCATCACGGTAAAGTTATGAGGAAGATCTGGAAGCCCGAAATATTTTACGACATAATTCCCGAATTCGAGCCCGAACCTCTGAAGCTCGGTGTATTCATATTCGCTTAATGTTTTAAACAAGGTCATATACGAATAGATAAACTCATCAGAAAAATTCGGTGTCATAGAATCTTCAATATAACGCGAAATGATTATTTTATCATCATGAATAACCACAGCGCCTAATAATTTCTTCTCATTACAATATTTCTTTATCTGATCCTTCAAGATATCCCGATTCGGACTGATATGAGAAAAGAGCATGGAATATGCATTCCAAAGCGTTATCGGTTTAAAGATGGTGGTTTCAAAATACATGATATCAAAATTGCCTTTGATTTTTTCGCATTCTTGCTTCACACCGTTAATTCTACTGCGCATTTCGGAGTTTTGTTCGGTATCCGGATCCACCTTATGCAACAAAACGGCAATCGGAACGATACGATTAATCTCTTGGAGAAGATTGAGATTTTTCTTTAGATAACTAATACTTTCAGAAAACCGATCGGGTCGTTTCATATCGATGATATAAAATAATCCGTCGGTCTCATCCAAAAGACTTTTCCCCCGTTTCATGAACATCTCTCGATATTTATCTTGTCCTCCGCAATCCCATTCAACTACATTCAAGAAATTACCTATTTGCCGTTGGGCACGTTGAATCCCTATCGTTGGATTATTCTCATTGAGAAGGGAATCTCTTGAATCCAGTGCATGTCTAATCGACGTTTTACCCGCCGCATCGAGGCCTGAAAATAGGATTTTAAGTGTCTTTTCGGGGCTTGGGATAAAATTAATTCGGTTAGCAAAATTTACCAACTTTCTCCTTAAATCGTTCATTACTTCGGTAGTTTCTTCTCTTGATAACTCGGGCGTAATTAAAGGTGTGACCTGATTAAGAAAGAGCGACAGCGGCTTGATATTTTTGTAAAGGAACTGATCATTGATGTTATCTATTAAAATCGTGATTGTTGATGCTTTCGCACGGCCTCGAGCATTATTATCTGAAATCAAAAAGAAATAGGTTAATCCGGTTAATTTGACATCGGGATAAGGAAGAATCCCAAAATATTTAATTGACTCGTAATTTCCCCCGCATTGATAGGTAGCTTCACCCATAAGAAGGGAAATCGAACGCATAGCAACGTTGAACCGGGTACCGGGCGCAAGGTCGGAAGGATACCAATATACAGCGGTAGGACCCTCCTTTTCAAACATCGCTAACACTAACCCTCTTATAAATTTCGATTGCTCCTCTCCGCCTTCGCTCATGGTGGGTGCTTCCTAACATTTATTGAGCTTAATACAAATATATATGTTTGTTTGCTCTTTCTTTTGAAGAGATGAGTGATTTTTTCGAAGATTCGGATGCCGAAGAAAATGGAAAGTCAAAAGAGTCTCTATCTTCTACCGAAAAATCCATTTTACCGTCGGGTCTTGAAATCCCTTCAGAGTCCATTCAAGATTTTGAATCGCTGAAGAATGCGTTAATTTCACAATGTAATTTGGAATATTATTATGAATCACCGAAAAATCACCTCGTAGCGTTTATGGACTCTGAAATATTATTGAATTCATCTCGCTCAAATGATAGGCCATATGAACGCACTAATAACTCTTCTGAATCCGTCCTACGTCCCGTATCCGTTAAAAATTGCGGAGAATTGCAGAAGGAAATGATCAAAAAAATCGAAAAAAATAAAATTTTACTTCTACAAACAAACCAAATTTTTGACAATATAATTGAATTCGTAAAATATGGAATGCAAAAATGGTCTATCGAATCAATTTTGAAAGTATTCGATTGGAAAGACTTTGAAATTTTAATAAGCGATATTCTTGGGGAATTCGGGTATCGATCTATCCGAACTTTTCGATTTTCTTCGAAAAAACAGCGACATGAAATCGACATCATTGCTAGAAATCGGGATACCATCTTTTTCATTGATGGAAAGCATTGGCAAAGCAATAAGCCGGGATTATTAACATTCAGAAAAATCGCAGACCAACAGAAAAAAAGAGCTGAGATGCTAACCAAAGATCCGGATGCATCGGGATTACTTTTGCAGAAATTACATACCACCTTGGATGAAAATCAACATAAATCATTTAAGATTTATCCTATCATCGTTATTTCCTTCAATGAACCGGAAATTCGGTGGGTGGATAGCATTCCTATTGTTCCGATCCATACATTTAATCAATTCATTATAGATTTTCATTCATATAATGATAAATTTTATTACTCGGAGCTTAACCGTGCAACGATTCAACATACACTGAATCATCCTTTGAAATTCAAGCAAAAATCGAATAAAAAATGACATTTTCTTTTTTTAGTTGTTTTCTGAATGAAGTGCGTGGATGCATGGTTTGGGTACACACATAAAGCAAGTCGATGAAACCGATACAATTAATCGCTCCAAACCATTAAAAAAACGAAAATGAAGAATTCTAAAAAAAGCAATGTAAATGACCGAATTCTCTGCCTTCTTGGTTGTTTTCAATTTAATTTTGAACCGCAATACCTGCAATACGCATCTTGTTTCTTTGCTAATGCATATTTAACATCGTTATCGATATCGATCCCGCAATAAGGGCAATTATTCAAGGGTGCAACTGCTTTTACGGTGTTATTGTTGTTTTCAGCGACCTGACCGGGTGCAAATGGAACCGGAGTTGAACCCGGAGCGTATGGTGCATTTGGAGTATACGCAGGACCGGGAGCGTATGGTGCATTTGGAGTATACGCAGGACCGGGAGCGTATGGTGCATTTGGAGTATACGCAGGACCGGGAGCATATGGTACATTCGGAGTATACGACCGACTTGGGGTGTACGGTGCATTCGGAGTATACGACCGACTTGGGGTGTACGGTGGTGGGGTTTGATTTGGCACCAATGTGGCGGGTTGGCCGATCTTTACATTTTGTGCATCGTTTGGAACATAAGTGGGTGCAGAGAGCGCCGGTGGTGGTGTTTGTGGAAATGTCTTCTTTTTCTGGCCAGATGCGGCTTTTACAACAACCGCGATTATACAAAAGATGAATACCACGATTCCAATGAAAAATACCAGAAAGATAACAATAAACATATTGAAAGGGTCATCATCTTCCAATCCACTACCTGTATCAAGCCCCGTCGTAAGTGTATATGAGACTGTATTGCCGGTGTAATGCACTACTTGTATATAATAATATCCCGACGAACTCGCATAGTAAGTTATTGTTTCGGTGTTCGAAACTCCAGAAGAGGATTGAATGTTGGTTTGATCGGAATTATACAACTCTAAATCTAAATCCGTAGATCCGCTCCATGTTATTGTAAATCGATAGGTGGAACCGGAACTCAAATAGATTTTGAAATAATCTATATCTGAACTACAAATACTACCGCTAATTGAATTCGAAGTCGAAGATAATGAATATGCCGCTTGAAAATTGCCATTCGGTTCGTAGGAATCGAACCCGCATGTTTGTGAAGAGTTACAGAGACCGAAAAACGCGGCATTGAAAGTTAAAATAGTGCTCTCTTGATCCGAATCTAAGTTTAAAAACACCACATACCACACACTGCAATACGGAATCGACCAAGTACCCGAATATGAGTATTGTGAGCCACTACTCAATGTATAGTAAGAATGTGTGAGATTATTCACAAATTTTGAATAGTTTCCCGCGTTAATTGCCCGTACGGTGATTCCAATATATGTTTTGGAACTAGAGAAGTTGTAGGTTAAATAATTATACACTTCGCTGGTGCTATAAACCGCCCAATAATCGTTGTAGCTCACATTTTCAACATAAGATGGTTCTGGTGGATTTATAAATTGATTTTGTTTCTTATCATCAATATTTGATTTATTAATATTTACTCCAGCCATTAAAATGGATGGAATCAATAGAAGGCTTAATAACATCAATGATTTTTGAAAAGGGTTTAATTTTTTCATCAATTAAAGGGTTGTAATTCAAAAATTAAAAGTTTTGGCATGAAAATATCATTCTTTCGCGGTGATTTTATGTTTTTTAAGAATACGCGAAATTTGGTATCGTTGGATTTCGCTTGAATGATTTTTCTTTCAATTTATTGAAAGCCGCCATGAAATGGGCTTCGGTAATAGAATCCGCATTTTCTCTGATTGCGAACATGCCGGCTTCCATTACAATATTTTTAATATCCGCTCCCGTGGTGCCTTCGGTCAAATCGATGAGTTTTTGGTATGCATCTTTTGGTTCCAGTTTCATTTTTCTTGTCATGATTTTGAATATTGCTTCTCTTCCTTTTTTATCCGGAGGCTGGATATATATTTTTCTATCAAATCTTCCGGGTCTTAACAAAGCGGGATCAAGGATTTCGGCCATATTTGTTGCTGCGATAAATCTCACATTTGATGTGCTATCAAATCCATCGATTTCGGCTAAAAGTGTCATTAAAGTTCGGTAGATCTCATTTTCACTGGATTGCGCATCCGCTACTCGCATTGCGCCAATGGAGTCTATTTCGTCGATGAAGATAATTGATGGCGCTTTTTGTCTCGCCAATCGAAACAGTTCTCTGACCAGTCGGGCGCCCTCTCCGATGTACATTTGGACGAGTTCCGAGCCTACCAAGCGAATGAAGGTTGCCTTAGCGTTTGCAGCCACTGCTCGTGCCAAAAGTGTTTTTCCAGAGCCCGGCGGGCCATACAAGAGCACGCCTTTGGGTGGTTCTATACCGATTCGTTCAAATATATGCGGTTTGGTAATTGGGAATTCAACCGCTTCACGGAGTTCTTGAATTTGATTTTCGAGACCACCGACATCTGCAAAGGTTGTGTCTATCGATCCTGATTGGATCTCCATGCCGCTGATAAAAGAGTCGACCTCATTTTTTAAAATCTCGTGAAAATCAAGGGTTCTGTCGGATAGCGAGATTCTGGTTCCGGGCTCAAGGTTCTGGTTGGTCGTGCGGGGTTGTGAAAATTCGATGATGATTTTATTATTATTGGATAATTTAACGTGGATTCTATTTGTTGATTCGTAGTAATCGAGTACCGTACCGATGATTTTTGGGAACTCGTTCATTTTTTTGATGAATTGTTTATACCTTTGAAATTCTTTTTGAGTTGATGTGATTGATTGTTTCAATTCTTCCAAATAGGTCTTTGTCGCTTCGAGTTTCTTGGTGAGATATTCTTTATATTCCTTTTTGAGTACTTGTTCATCAATCTTTTCGGATTCCGGTTGCTGATTGAGAAATACATTTTGATACCATTCATTAAATGATGTGTAAATTATAAACGGCGGTAGGTCTTCAACATCAACTTTGTATCTTTCGATGATTTCACGTTCTAATTCGAGGATATTCGGAAATTCGTTGATATTGAACATAGCGGAGTCTTGTTCATGTTTTCTTTTTCGCGCATTGGTGGCTTTTGGGGGCAATTGGTTCTTTTGGAATTCTTCCGAGTATTCCAGACCAAATTCTTTAAGATCGAAGAAATCGTTCAGTTCCTCATCTTTGTCGTGTTCATGTTTGGGGTCCTCTCCTTGGTTGAATTTATACCCTTCTTCCTCTTGTTTTTCTTCATTTCTAACACTGATAATGTCTTTGGAGATTTGATTAACCTTAAGAGTATTAACATTGGGTTTTTCAGGAGCTAAATGGTTCATTTCTTGGTTTTTTTCATTGAAAAATAATTCCCCGAATTTCTGTTTTTCGTATTGGTCGTATTGATTTAATTGCGAAAATTTTTTTGCACGGATTCGAATATCTTCGAAGTCTTTAGATGTATTTTCTTTTTCTTCATAGATTTCTTCAATTTGAGTCGATTTTTGTTTCTGAAATGTTTTTAATTTACGCTCCATGCTTTGCTCTTTCTTGTTGATGATTTCTTCTTGTTGTTCACTTTGTTTTACCTTTTCGTGTATATGCTTTTGTTCTTCGTTTTGCCTTTTCCTTTCTTTTCTTTGTTTTTCGCTCATCGTTTTTCCTCCGCGATTATATTAGAATTTCACTTTCACCGGCCGTAGGTAGGCTTATTTCTTCAGATGTTTGTGTGAGATATTGGAAGAGCTCATCAAAGTCGCTTTCATTTATAGATAATCCAAGATTTTGGGCAATCAAATCCTTAATAATGGCTCTTAATTTAGCTTCAGAAAAATCATAATAACTTATTATTTGATTCAAAAGCGGCAATTCGTGGAGTTCCGCTTTTGTATAATATACTAAGAGTTCTTGAATTGTGAATCCGGGAATTTTTTCAAATAACGGATTATATAAAAGCGTAGGTTTGAAAGGTGCAGAGAGCACCGATAAATTGGATTTGACCATTTGCTTGAATTCATTGTTGGTGCTTTTTTTATATAACTGCAAAATTTCAATAATCATTATTTTCCGCATGGAATAGGGCACTTTTAGATTTTCAAAAATATCGATGATTGAATATTTATTTTCAAAATACCATGAAATAATCTCTGGGAAGTGATCCTGTTTATTTCGCTTTAATATTGATGAGTAGATGTATAGAAAATTCTTATTTTTTATATTTTTACTCATAGATAGATATTGTAACAATTTTAAAATGGAATCGATATGAAAATCGGACAACCCGATCATAATCTGTTCGAAATTCACGGCATCTGGAAGGATTCCGTTCTTATGAAGCAAAGGAATCATTATATCATGAATTCTGGACTGCATGTCTGAATCGCAAACACATAATAATCGAATATAATGATGGAGAATAAAATTATCAATATATTTGGATTTAAAACTGGCCAGAAAATCAAGAATACGGATCAGTATTGTGGTTTCTGGGTCATAGATTCGTATGGTAAAGAGCCGGAAAAATGAAATTTTTGCTAAGAAAATGAGGGTTTTCATCCATTCTGAAAAAGAAACATTTATTTGTTCATGGTTTGTTGTGATAAAAAGATTATCCAGCGTGTGCTGATAATCCTCAAATTGATTGAGAATCCTAAAAGGGTCTTCGAGGAGTGCGATATGCATATTAATGCACTTTGCAGTCCGTGCATCGCTACAAATCTCAAAAAAATACTTTTGACTTGCCATAGCGATTATTTTATTGTCTGAACATAGAAAATTGCTCATATATTTAATGTAAATCGGATCTTTGGTTAATCCAATAAAAGAAATTATTGAGTGGAGAATAATGGTTTCCTCCTGTGTGATGGTTGATGTTTTTGATTCAAAATAGTGAAAAACAAATTCTAATATCTCTTTTTTAAGATCGGGATGAAGATTTCGATAAATTTCGAGAGCAGTCGTGCCCGAAACATATTCTCCATACTTATTCACCAATATCGAGGACACATCCTCGTGCAATTCCAAGATGAAAAGACATTTAACGACAGCAAGGAATATTTCATCGGTCGTAAAATGTGAAAGTATGCGCAGTATTTTTCGCATTAAAAGAAGCGATTTGAAGGATAAAAGCATTTCAATGAGCTTTGGAATGATGATTTCATTATTATAATTGAGAAGCGCATCTAAAGAGGCTTCAACCACCGAAATGTTCTGATGATCGAGCAATTTAAAGATAAAGAGGAAAGAGGCCGAATGTTTTACTTGTCCTAAAAAGCGGATGACCGAAACATCCGGATCTTCGATGTTCCTTTCGAGTTCTTTGTGAAAAAAAGCGCAGACATCAACTCCATGAATTTTCATCAATATTTTATATATAGATCTGCGACCGAACACAGAAGCAATCGGTAATGCTGTCATTAATGAATCTATCACCCGTGAAGCGATCGCACTTCTCTCGAGAATATCAAAGGCAAGATCATAGAAATCGGTAGAGAATAAAGGGTCTAACGAATCTAATTTGGATAAAATGACTGATTTTAAATACGTTTGGCTTGAGTATCCCTTTATTGCTTGTTTCACGATCGTTTTAACTTCAAAAAAGGGAATATCCATCAACGCAATGAGCTTCATGAGATTCTCTTCACTTTTCTCTTGATTTAACCGGAAAATCAGCGATTTTATTGATTCTAGTGAAGGGATGTCGGTCTCATTTGTAGCCATGCTCACACTATACTAAAGAAAACTCAAACTTATAATTTTTTGCAGATTTCAAAGCATATGGCGAAAAAGAAAGAAAAGGAATACACATTACCGATAGCCCACAAAGTGTTGTTTCGATTTCGGTCGAATTTCAATGTCTTTTGGGATAAGGAAATCAATGGACTGAAAGGGTTAACCTACATGCGCGGGTTTCCGGGAACGATGTATTTCACCAACCGTCGGGTTTTGATTGTTGCGATGTTTTCCGAGAAGATGGGATGGTTTAGGCGAAAGCGGATAGTGAAATTCGGATTTGAGGCAGGTCTTCATAAAGTGAAAGATTGGACGATCACAAAAGATCAGAAAGGATTTCTGATCGGCGGCATCTCATTTTACCCGCATGGGATGTTGGGGGAAACGGTGGTTAATTTTATACGACTAGAGCCAAGTATCGCTAAATTTATTCAAGATTTCTTCTCTAACCGAGAACCAATTAAAAAGCCCTTAGAAGATTCTGGCATTGTCTATTTTGGAGAAGATCCGGTTCAGTGGGCTAATATAAGATTTGAAAAATCGGATTAACGCGTGCATCTCGGTCTGATCTTGTAGAGATAGTGGAGGAGGACTGGTGAAAGTGATTTTTACCGCTCAGAGCTGCGTGGATGAAAAATAAAATTTTTTTGAAACGCCTTTTTTAACGATTCATGGATTCTGAAAATAAAAAAGTTCCTCGTGAGCTTAGCGGGTTCCGAAAAGTGGGCTATGCTTCGGGCGCGATGGCGCAAATGGGTGGCTTTGGGCTGTATAATGCATTCACTTTTCAATATTATGTTTACACCGTTCGGCTTGATCCCTTTATCACTTCTGTTGGATTGTTTATTGGGTTATTTGTATATGCGGTCACAGCGCCAGTAATGGGCGTTTTTGCAGATAATCGGGTCCCAGACAAGTACGGAAAGCGAAAAAAATTTCTATTGATCGGGGCACCGGTGCAAATGATCCTTCTCTTTCTTTTGTGGACGCCGCCTATCCCTCCAAATATATGGACCGCAATATATATGTGGAGTATCTCCGGGCTATTAAATTTAACACAAGCTACCATAGTTTCTGCGTATTTGTCTATGTTGACTGACCAGTGCCAAACCGAAAAAAATCGGGTTGAAACGGCCAGTCTTCAAGGCCTCTTCTCGATCATCGGTACATTTATTTCGGTGCTTCTCCCTATTATTCTCCAGTCGTTGGTTGAAGATCCGCAAAATCCCGCGTGGAATACGTCATCCGGTGCGTTATTGATGAGAGCAATGCCTATCATTGGAGGAATTTATGGTGTCTCTACCTTCGTAATATTCTTAATTGTATATAACGTCACCGATGAAAGCTTTTATTCTAAAGAATGCACGGGTCCGAAAAAAACTATTTCTGAAAGCTTTAAAAAGATTTTTGAGCCGTTCCAAGACCCGCGCTACCGCTATTGGATATATAATTCTTTCGTTTTCAATATGGCTATGAGATTTTTGATCGTTCTTGTTCTGCCTATTTTAATTTATGTTCTACTTCTACAACAAACGCAATTTCTCGTTTTTATGGCGGTGTTAACGCCGTTCGGATTCGGCGGGTTTTTATTATGGCGTTCAATCATCAAACGCTCCGGATTAAAACGTGCATATAGCACTTCACTGCTTCTCAATGCACTTGGCACTGTATTAGCCTTGGTGTTTCTCGTAGAAATGAATGATCTGACACGTTTGCTTATGGGGTTGGCGGTGATGGGGATTAACATCGCAAGCCTTGTTGGCGGATATGTTTTCCCGAATCCTATAATAAGTTCTCTTGTAGATCTCAGAACTCACGAACTTTTGCTCAAGAATAATCAAGAAAAAGGTATAGATGTCAATCTTGCAGGCTCATATTTTGGGTTGAATTTGTTTACCATGAGCATTTCAAGTGCTATCGCAAATATTCTTATCGGATTCATCTTAAGTAATGGAAGAGAAACGGATCCCATCGTCATCATCCTCTGTTTGCCTATTGTTGGCCTTCTCTGCATAATAGGATATCTCTTTCTACAAAAAATCGATTTTAAAAAAACGAAATAAATTTTAACTTCTCTTATCCCTCTTCAATGTTTTTGTTCTTTTTATTAATTTTGAAAATATATATAATTGTGGCCGAGCCTATTGCTAATAATAGAAAGGAGGGAGTCGGCCCCGATACGGTGGATAGATTTGCGGGTAGTTCATCGAAATTTTCGCATTCGGTGAGATTTCGGAATGCAAAACGCTCTACAATGACTTCGAACTCTTGACCATTTGAGGGCGGTAATCCATTCATTAACCAGAGATTCATATGAACCTTTTCGGTGCGTGGAATTGGATTGTCTTTCCCCGTATAGGTCCATTGTGAATATATCGATTGATTGTAAATCGAAAGATTTCCGAATCCGGATCTGAATTCAATGGAATCATTTTTCCAAATGAATGTGTGCGTTGTAGTTCGATTCTGAAACTCTGTGTTAAATCTTTTCATATTTCCTTCATTATAATAAGGTTGCACCACGTATTGGCTATTTACGGCGTTATCATCACCCCATTTCGCGAATTCGAAATCTATTTCTTGCGTATCATTATAATACGTAAATAAGCCGAGAATAATATTCTTGTCCATCGATTGAACCACGGGATCGATTTGAAAAATATATTGTCCGTATCCGAAAGACTGTTTAGACCACACCTCCGCGCAGTGCCATAGCGATCCGACTTTCACTATTTTTAAATGCAAATAGCCTCGAGAATCCACCCAAACACTTTGATCAGAGCCGTTCCACCAATTAGGTCCCGGCCCCCATTTCTCTCCCGAGCCGAGATTATCCTTAACATACCATTCATACCCTGAGAAATTAAATGTCGTTGTAGCATCGGCAATTATCTCTGAAGGATTCATGGATTCAGCGGAAGACGAATTTTTCATGCTTGGAGTCTCCACAATCCCGATGATCCAAACAGATAGGAACAAATACAAAAGGAAAAGAAGGGTTGAGCAATGCTTCATGAATAAAATTATTTTGCACTGCTTAAATATTCAATTAATTGTTGAAAGGAGCGGGAACGATGGGATATTCGATTCTTTTCTTCCATCGACAATTCGGCAAAAGTTTTATTGGGAATTTCGTTCGGAATAAAAATCGGGTCAAAACCAAACCCATTGGTGCCTTTTGCTTCCAATGAAACCGTTCCTTCCACTTTGCCCACAAAGAGTTTCGTTCCGCTTGTAGGGTCCTTGTATGCAATAACAGATTTAAAATGAGCGTTTCTCACGGCTCGACCAGACATTACTTTCAGTACTCCATCATATCCAATAGACTTGAATATATATGCACTATAAACACCCGGAAAGCCCTTCAAATCATCAATGAAAAACCCCGCATCTTCGATAAAATATGGAGAATCGGGCCCCGTTTTGACATTCTCGAGTTTAAACCGAGCGACCTCCTCCAAGCTCCATGCTTGGATTTCCAAAAGATCTTCGTTCATTTGAAGCAGCTCATAATCGGGCAAAAAACGCCGAAATAAGTCGGAAATCTCGGAATATTTATGCGCATTTCCGGTGATAAAATATATTGTTTTGGTTTTTGGCATTACTGCTACACCGTGAGATATTTTGCAAAAAACTCATTAATTGCATTGAGAATTTCGGCTTGTTGATCCGAAATCGTGTTCACAAAAAACTCGTTCATCAATAATCTCAGTTCCATTAGTTTTTCGAACCGACTTTCTTGATTAATCGAACTGATGGAATGTAGTGGAATATCCAGCGCTTTATTGAATTCACGCACAATTAAAATGAATGATGGTCGTAAAAATTTCTCGGGAAATTCGAATCTTTGAGCGAAAAATCGGTCGAGTTGGTTGACCAAGGCCCGCTCGGTGAGATTAAGCGTAATCTGGGATGCTTTTTCTTGTACGTCCTTGAGTGTTTCGGGCGCAATCGACACTTTAATTTTATTCGAGATTTCCACACTTTTCTAAGGATTTAAAGCAAAAAAAAGGTTTTGGTCCGATGAAAATCTGAGTCGTGGGTCTATTTTAGTCCAAATTAAACGATCTGGGCAAGGGCTCTTCTAATACTTTGAGTAAAAGTTGGATGTTCAATTCAATATCATTCATGTCGCACATTTCCACCGCAGTGTGCATATATCGTAGCGGGGGTGCTACCAATGCGCATGCCACACCATCTTTTGTCATTTGAATCGCTCTTGCATTGGTTCCCGTAATGCCGGGCTCAATTCCGATCTGGATTGGAATATTATGTTGTTTTGCGGTTTCAATGATCGATTTGGTGATTTTAGGGTTCAAATTTGGCCCAACGCTGACTTCGGGCCCTTTCCCCATAACGGTGTCTCCATCTTCTTGTTTATTAGTACCCGGATAATCGATCGAATGAGCGACATCAATCACAATTGCTACATCGGGCGTTTTAGCGTAAGTACCCACGGTGGCCCCCCGTGTACCAATTTCCTCTTGTGTGGAAAACTGGGCGATGATAGTGTATTTCGGTTTTTTACCGGATAATTTGATTCGTTTCAATACTTCGTAAATAATATAGCACGCAACCCGGTCATCCAAAGCTTTTCCGTACACGCGATCGCCTTCGGCAAATCTCTCTAACCCTGCGTTAAATGTCACATAATCCCCAAGAGTAACCAATGCTTCGGTTTCTTTTTTGTTCCGAACTCCGATATCTATAAACATCTTTTCCAAATCCGGTGCCTTCTTTCTTTCTTCTACAGGGGTCAAATGAATCGACTTCTCTCCGAAGATGCCGGGCACTTCCTTTCCAGAATACCCATGAATCACCACTTTACTTCCCGGAAGCACGCGCACGTTCTGTCCGCCCACCTTTGCGACTCGGATGTATCCATTCGAATCAATGAATTTCACAATAAAACCAATCTCATCGATATGTGCATCCAACATTACTTTGAAATCCGTTTCGCCTTTGACAATTCCGAATAGATTGCCTATTGTATCAACTTCCACCAAATCAACAAATGGCGTGATCAACTCTTTAAGAACCGCCCGAGCCCTATGTTCATCCCCCGTACAGCCATGGGCATCACAAATCTTCTTTAAATTGATAAAATCCTCCGAATAATCCTTTATTCGCTTGTACGAATCTTTCTCTTTCTCGGATTTGCTGAGCTCTTCTTTATCTTCACTCATATGGTATAAAATAATACGCAAACAAAAAAATCTTTTGATTTTCCATTCTTATTTTTGCTGTTGATCTTTTTTCATAATTAAACATAAAAAAATCGTTTCAAAAAATGTTTCCGTGGACTGACTATTCCACGTTCTGTCCAGCACGTGGATATTCTGTGGGAATACCCGTATCCGGCTTTTTTTATCGTTTTTTGTTACATGTTTGCATGTGGATGTGTGGTTTTTAAAAAAATTGCCATTTTTGGGAATTCATTAGGCGTTCATTTCAGTTTAAGTTTTTTAATGTAGATCGGCATTGCAATATTTAAAGCAATGCCCGCTATCAATTCCGGAAGAAATTGGCTTGGCAATAGCACAAATTCTATATACCAAATAATCATCGCGATCACAACAAACGGATACACCATTATCAACAACCTTCTAATAATAGATTTTTTGGCCGAGTCTATTTGTTCTCTGTTTTGGTAGTTTGCCTTGTGAAATTGAAATACATAAAAGTAAAGCGCAAATGCAATTATATATACAAAGATAAATGTCCACATGGAATCGGAAGGCCAATGCCCGAACTGCACAGCCCGGGCTAAGCCCATTAAAAATCCGCCAATCACGGAAATGGCTAATGCAACGTATTTAGCCGCTTTCAATATGCGCTTTTTGGCCTCACTATCTTTCGCATTCAAGAGGCGATAAACTACCCATAAGACTAATGCAAATCCCACGCTTATTCCCAATATTCGCGCATTATTTTTGCTGTAATTCTCTAAAATTAGAAATATTGATGCGATAGCGCTAATCGAGAATACGGATGCCAAGATCAATGCGATTTTTTTTGATTTTTCATCGTTTTGAATTGCATTCGTGAGAATCTCCGGATTTGCAAGTACCAAGAAGATGGCGATGAATACGATCGCTTCGCTTGGGTGGCCGGCGGAAAACGATGAATTGTCCAAAATATCTTTTATACTTTCGGGGGTCTGTGTTGTTGAGATTATATCCCAAAATGCGGGATACCAAACATGATAGAACGAATATTCCGTGCCAAACGGAATGGTCTCTCTCGGTCTCGGTCTGCCCCAATATCCTTTGAAAATTCCATTGACCACCAACCCTGTTCCGATAATAGCGGTTAAAAGAATAAACCACCCAAACAAAGCCAATATGGCGGAATGTTCATTTTTCCGTGATTCCAAAAAGAAGAGCAGTGAAATCAAGAGATATGTGAACAGAATTGCGCCTTCTTGTAAATACAAAAATTTCCACGGCTCGGCATCCGAATAAATGAATCTCGAGTCCGAAGGTTGATTGGGGTCGAAGAATTGCATCTGAATCAAGATATCGAGCGGCATGACAATAAAAATAACTGTCATAATTGCTGCAATTGTAAGGAAAATGATAAATCCGAGTACCGTGCTGCGATACTCGGATTCTTTGCTCAATAACACCATGTTAATGATTGTGCGGCTGATCTTTTAGTGCTTTTTTGTGGGCATTTTCATCCAAACCTGGTGAGTCGATCGCGGTATTCGATATATATTGTGTCAATCTGTCGTTTTTCTACCGATTTCAGCAGTCGATTCAACCCTCTGCGGTCGGTGTTCAATCCCGAGCCGTATTCCGAATAAATTGGAGTTGATTCCGGCAATTGAGTAAATTTTTTAATTCGTTCGATTTGTCGTTCGAGATTTCCGTCTGCGGATTGTTTATAGGTTGAAACTCTGGCGTAGATAGCCGGTGTGCGCTGTTCTGTGTTTATATTGTTTTCAGTGGATTCTGTGTGTGTTTCCGGTGTTTTTCCCGCAATAGCACAGCGTATATAGTGTTCCGGATATCTTCGGTGTCCGCCTAGGGTTCTGAGTGCGGGTAATTTTCCCGTTTTTTCCCATCGTCGCAACGTTGGTGCGGATACGCCCAATAGTTTAGCAGTTTCTGAAATTGAATGCATATATGTATTAATAAGTAAAATTTTTTTAATTACCCTATTATGTGTATATTACTGATCAAGATTTATCAAGAATTGAGCAACTGATGTTGGTTAAACGTTTCCGATAAATCCCAATGTACTTACAAGAAAAAATTTATATAATTTTAAAGATAATTACTCGTATGTTAAGTATATTTCAAATTCCGCAAGGTATTGTTGACAATTTTCCGAATTACGGGACAGGCTTGAATCTTATTCTTTGGGAAAGTTTTATCGGTTCGCTTTTTTTTTGGGCCATAATTTCGTGGGTAAATGCAAACAAAGCAGAATTGGAAAACGTGAAAAAAACGGAGAAAACACGTGCTTTTTTCGGTCTGATGTACGGATTCAGCCGAATTTGGTTCCTAATCGGGGTATTACACAATAATGGTGTGGACTATGATTTTTGGACGAATATGGGCTATTTGTTTTCAATGATCGGGTTAACGGTATATATTGCGGGTATTGAGCGCTACACGCTTCGGCAGATTCCTGCTTTTACGCTATTCGGGATCATTTCGGTAATTATCACTCTGACCGGATTTGAAGGGTTGATTCCCGGTTTGAGTAATCTTCGAAGGGACATTTTGGTGTTTGTTGCGATTGCATCAGGAGTTCTCGCTATTATTTTAGCATATCTATATATAAAGTTAATTTCTAAGTTTCCGGGAACTCTTCGTAAACGAACTTCTTACGAACTTTTGGGAATTATCTTTTTCGTGATGGGGATAATCATGGATGGCGAGTTTTTCTTGTCGAATCCCACGATTCCGCTCTTCTATAAAGAGATCATTCCTCCTATTATGGCTACGATGGGAATTATCATGGTTACGATAGCGCACAATACTGCCGAAAAGTTATTGCCGATTACGATTATATTTGCTGTGATTTTAATATATCTATTCCTTTCGCACATCGGAGAATTTTATTCTTAAGGGGTTTTCCTTTTTTGTTTTCCATGATTTTTTCAAAAAATATCAAAAAATGAGGAAAAATTAAATTTTTAATTTCCGTTGTTTCAAAAATTCAAAGAGAACAGATTTAAAAAATTAAAAATAACATTGAACTTGTGGTTATTATGATTAAGATTGTTCCCGTTTTTTCTTTACAAAAAGATCTGCTGCTTTTTTAATTTCTTCATCGGTTAAATTGGTTTTCCCAAGTTTAGTTTGAAGCATCTCGATATATGTTTTGCATTGAGCAAGCGGGAGAAATTCGCCTTCGTCTTTAATCATATTGAAGATTTTTTCGGCATATTCCATCGTTTTATTTGATGTGACTTCTTTTTTCATTTTGCTTTTCAACGGATCAAAGGCTTGAAGGACTTCCGGAACTTCTAACTTGGATTTGCTTTCTTTGGCTTTTTCGATCTGCGGTTTTACGAGCACCTCTTCTTTTCTTAATGGAGATTGTTCCATGCTTAGCGTTCGGTTTGCCGTGATTCCGCTTTTTATGATCTGAGCGTTTTCTTCTTCGAAGGATCTTGATTTTGTGGCTTCAAGCTTTTTTAAATCAAGTGGTTGAACTTTTATCGGTGCCAATTCTTGTTCACTATCCAATTCTTTTTCCGGTTCTGCAGATGTGGGTGGTTGGTCTTCATCATTTTTTTTAATTTCTTCAAATTTCGGAATATTTCCATCGGGTAATGCGGATTGGGAGAAAAATGGATTTGTAGAACTCATTTTGGGAATATCCTCTTGTTTTTGAGGAACCCCTATTGTTGGGATTGAAGATTGTTTAAAGAAGGGATTTGAGGTGGGTGGTGATTGCTTTGGTGTTGGCATAGGCGTTAATTCCGGGATTTGAGTTTGATTCGTATCTTGAACCGATTTTGCAGTTGGTAGTGGTGATTGCTTTGGTGTTGGCATAGGCGT
>CAZUTM010000031.1:4272-16964 GCA_964623665.1 uncultured archaeon | reverse complement strand
TGGCATAGGCGTTAATTCCGGGATTTGAGTTTGGTTCGGACCTTGAACCGATTTTGCAGTTGGTAGTGGTGATTGCTTTGGTGTTGGCATAGGCGTTAATTCCGGGATTTGAGTTTGGTTCGGACCTTGAACCGATTTTCCTTGACCTGATGTAGAATCTAATGGTTCTGTTTTCTTAACGGTTCCTTTCAACGATGCGACGCTTATTTTTCCTCCGAATTGTCTCATTGTAGGGGCAGTTATCTTTGACTTTTCTATTTCTTCCCTATCTTTCTGCTCTTTTTGTTTTTGAGTCAATTCTTTGATTTTTTCCTCAAGCATCGGAATATGTGTACTGTCTTGATATTCTTTGCAGAGATCGATTGCTTTTGTTAATAGTTCGATTGCTGACTTGAAATCTTGTTTTTCCACTGCATTATTTGCCCCGATTAAGAATAATCGAAATTCAGCGGGCAGCGGTAATTTTAGGTCCAAAATTTCCGAAATAATACTTTCCATCGAGACTGCTGCGGACTCTTCCGTAGGTGTTATAATATAAACATTATTTTCAATTTTATACATGGCTTTAATCTCTTCGGGTAACTTTGCATTCGGTAAGTCGGTATGGGTAATTAAGTAACCGATCCTTGAAAATTTTTCTTCCCGCTTTGCCATGTTAATAAAATAGATATCTTTTTTATCGTTCAAATCTGCGGCATTGATAAAAACGAGAATTAAATCCGCACCGGTTGCAACTTTTGAAGAAAGAGGGGAAAAGTCGTCATTCAACACATAATCCCATACATCAAAATATAAACCTTGAATCTTAACTTGATAGACTTCTCCAAAATTCATGATCTTGGTAGGTTCGACTTCAATATCGAAGGATTGACATAGTGTGGTTTTCCCCGCACCGACGGGGCCTATCAAAGCGATTTTAGGATGAAGGAGTGTGTGTGTCTCTTGTAAAAATTGCTTAAATTCCTCAATTTTTTCAGGGTTTTTATTTGGATTTTTTGGATCTTGAAAGAGTTTGTGAAACATCCTTGCTGTAGATTCCAATTCTTTAGCGATTGCTTTAGGTCTATCGGAATTGTCGGTGATGAAGATGAAATAAATAGATTTTGAGCATAAATAGTGAACTTGAAAATTGAAAAATGGTTTATTCGTGGGCTTTCCCTCTAAAGGACTTAAGAAGAACCCTTTTAGCCGTGCCAAAACCGTTGAATATTGTTCTGGATCAAAAGAACGGGCAAAGGTATGTTCAAAAATTTGTTCTTCCTTGTCGTTATCAACACGAAAGATAATCACTTTACGTAACATTTCTAAACACCTATAATTAAATGTGCAGATCGAATACTTATACTCATTGTTTATTGACAGAAAGCAGAAATCCGTAAAATGAATTAAAAAACTACTAAAAAACGATAGAATTGCGCGGAAAGATAAAACGCCCTTATATTCTCGATTTTTCAAGATTGAAAATTGATATTGCGAATACGGGACATTCAGAAACGCATTTGGCACACCTATAGCATACGCTCGGATCTATTGAAGAAAATCTTACGATAATGCTCTCAAATGGCCCTCTCTTTTCTTTTTGGTCTTTCATGGTAATCGCTTTATGAGGACAAATTTCGGCGCAGTGTCCGCATCCCATACATTTCTTGCGATCCGATTGCACGAGTTTACCTTGAACGGGATCAAGCAATTTAGTTGCTCCATCTGCAGTAGTTGTTGCAGATCTCAACTTACCCGGAATGATGCTCCATTTTATAGGTGTTACGTTTTTGTTTTGGGGGGGAGCGGGCAGTGTCAGATACAATTTTCGGTTTTTCATAAGAAAATGGGTTATTTTCAAGGCTCTGTATTGCATTCCAACATCCGGTTTTTTGATTTCATCTATTACAATCGGGCTTAATGAATTTAACTTGGTTTCCGAAAGCATTTTGAATTTCGGGTCAACGAGAATCGGATTTGCAATATACATTAAGTTCTCTTTCCCATCTTGCCCGGTTGATTTGATGAACGTTGAGATAATGGTAGTATATGGTTTTTGGGAGAGATCCAACATGATGTGCGAGGATTCAAGGTTTTTTCGATAATTATTGCAGAGACATAACTCCTCTGCCTTCAATAGAATACTATTCGAGAGATCTTGATTAATTATTAATTGGATCTTCTTGTTTTGGGATTTTGCGATATCGATTATTCCTTTTAGGGCTTCTAGCCCGAAAGTTCTATTTCCGATTTTAATACTCCCTTCCTTTGAGAGTTCGATATTAAGGAGGTTGCTCTGTTTTTGTTCGCGTTTGCCTATTGTACTTTGTTCTTGTTTATTTCTTTCACGTATATCAACAAGTCGTGAGAGATCTCTAACTACTTGGTGAAGCGGTTGTCCGCGAAACTGCGCTGAAGATAAGTTTGGTGGGCATGCTTTGAGTTGAGTTTGTGCATGTGTCTTTGGATGAATGCGAAATTCTTTGTTTTCTCGCTTATTCTGTTTTCTTTCAGCAATGATTTCGGATGATTGTTTGTATGTGAACTCTTTTTTCAATTCGGGTTTCATGGTTGAAGCAATTTTGCAAATGATTTCCCAATCTTCAAGACAATCTTCCGAAGGTGGCGGAATAAGAGAATTATAATTCTGTTCCTTGAACTCGAAGTTTGTGTATGTTCCTTGTTGTTCCAAAAAGTTTCTTGTCGGGAGCGTTGCATGAGCAATTGTCGTTATTTCTGATGGGAAAATGTCCAGTAAAATTATGAATTCTGCTTTTTTTGCCAATTCAACATCAATCCTTTCGGTGAGAATGAGCACTTTAATTTTTCCTAAATTGAGATCATTCAAAATGTCTGCTGCATCTTTTTGAATGAGAGAATATACGCCCTCAAAATTAGACCGGCTAAGCAGCGGATAAACCGAGATGTTTTGATTATTTTTTCCGATGGTATTTATGATTTCAATTGTAGATGGGTCACAATCTGGGCCAATAATGATGGAACCATCCGAATCTTTAATTTGAGATATTATTTTATTCAATTTTTCGGTCGTGAGATAGTTCTCTTCATTTAATAAATATTGGGTTTGGATCGGAACCTTTTGGTCAAGGCACGAATAATAATTAATTTTAGCGCCATTGTCTTTTGCTTTCTTAAGTAATGGAAAGATAACCGGGTGATTAGATTGGATGTTCGCCTCTATAAGAAAGATCCATTTCGATTTTGTTATTGTATCCGGTGATTTCCGAAGGGTTGGATCGATTTCGGTTAATTTATCATTCGATCTTTCTGTGATCACGCCGATATTTGAGGTTTTAAGTATCATATTTGCAAATTTAATCAATACGTAGGCGGATTCATTTGTAAGATCCGGAGAAGCGACTATTCCAATTTGTTCCGGTCGATATTTGGACAATATTTGTGAGATCGTTTGGATTGCTTCATCCACGTTTACTTTGGTTTGCTTGTTATTTTTCATTATCGAAGGCGTTTTTAACCTGGTCTCATGATGATGGAATTCGGGGGCGCAGAATCTACCCAATACGCATGCTGTTCCGCGATTAACTTGGTGATTGGTATCCGGTATTGCATCAATAATTCGATTATCATGTATTTGATATTGAAAACCGCATCCAAGCGAGCAAAATCCGCAAATAGATTTTTGTTCGGTTTCTTGTCGCTTGTACCAATGGGATTTATTGCTGTTGTAAACGCCTACCGGGCAAACATCCAAGCAGCCTCCGCAAAATTGACATTCGGAAAGATTTCTCGAGACTTTTTCAGGAAAACCGACCAATGAATTTTTGCCCCGTCCGACCAACTCAATAGCATGATAGCCCATGAGTTCCGAACATATACGGACACATTTTCCGCATGTGATGCAGAGATTATAATCGGATTGAAAGAACAAATCATCGGTCGTGGGTTTTAAATGTTTATAGCGCATCGGAAACTGAAGGTCTGTAATCCCAAGATATTCTACCACTTTCTTTAATTGACAATTTAATTTGCTCGGGCACGAAAAGCATCCGGAGATTCTAAGCGAGGGGCATTCATTTGGGTAGGAAAGATAATCTTCACAAACCGATCTATTTCCGCAAATCAAACAAGCGCTCGGATGCTCGCTGAGTAATAACTGAACGATATCCTTTCGCATGGTGTTTAATTCTTGATCTGAGGTTATGATATCCATCCCGTTTACCGCGAGCGTGGAACATGCGGTTTGGATGGGTTTCGGATCCCCTTTAATTTTAACCACGCACAATCTGCATCCGCCATGGGCTGAAAGCCCTTTTATAAAGCATAATGTGGGGATGTAGATGTTTGCTTTCTCTGCCACATCCAAAACGGTCATTCCGTTCTCAAATTCTACTTCTTTTCCATCAATCGTGAGTTTCGGCATTTAGAAGACCTCCTCTTCATCCGCTTTGACGTCGCATCTTAAACAGCGGCATGATTCATCCATGACTTGTTCTTCACAAAATCCTAGATTTACTTCTTTAAAACCGGAAATTCTTTCTTCCAATTTTAATTTTTGTGCAATATTCTTTTTCCCTTTCATCGGTTGTTCGGGAATATCTTTGGGATATTCGAACCTTGAAAATAATTT
The DNA here is from genome assembly GCA_964623665.1 of uncultured archaeon. Classification (GTDB taxonomy): domain Archaea; phylum Asgardarchaeota; class Lokiarchaeia; order Sigyniarchaeales; family Promethearchaeaceae; genus CAZUTM01. The sequence continues at coordinate 12,376 of CAZUTM010000031.1, read as the reverse complement.
TTCGGTTCGATATTCTTTCATTAAAAAGTAGTCGATAGAAAACGCGGCCCGCTTCCCGGATGCCATAGCCGTGGTGACGTCGGATGGTCCGCTCGTTATATCCCCTGATGCAAATATTTTCGATTCATTAGTTTGCAGTATAAATTCATCAACCACGATTCTTCCGATTTTATCGATTCTGAGGCCGAATTCTTCAAAGATTTTTGAATCTATTGTCTCTCCGATTGCAAGGATTATCGAATCGCATGGTATTGTTTCGAGTTTTCCGGTAGGTATAGGTTTCCTTCTTCCGGATTTATCTACATCTCCATGGGTCATAAATTCAACCACAAGACCTTTAACTTTGCCATTTTCTCCAACAATCTCCTTTGGCGCTTGCATCAATCGGATCGGAATTTTTTCTTCTTCGGTATCAAAGATTTCTTCAACCATAGCGGGCATATCCTCTTTTTCTCTTCTGTATACAATGGAGACTTGTTTTCCTAAACGTAAAGCCGTTCTTGCCGAATCTATGGCGCTATTTCCGCCACCGATTACTACAACACGCTGTCCTAAAGGCAGCGGGTCTTTTTTTACCACCGAATTAAGGAACTTAATACTCGAAAATATTCCTTCAAAATTCATTCCGGGTATGGCGAGTTCAGATTCTTTCCACACTCCCGTACTAATCAGAATTGCGTCATGTTGTGAAATTAAGGTTTGTATAGGTAAATCTTTTCCTATTTCGATATTGGTTTTTATAATAACACCGAATTTTATAATGTGTTGAATTTCTTGATCCAAAATATTTTTGGGAAGTCGATACTCGGGAATCCCGTATCGTAACATACCGCCGGGCAATGGCATTCTTTCATACACGGTCACTTTATGCCCTAATCTCGATAAGTAAAATGCTGAAATCAGTCCCGAAGGTCCGGATCCGATGATTCCCACGCTTTTTTCTGTCGACGGGAAATTTTTCATTTCTAGTTTTTTGAAAACCGATTCCGCGAGATTTTTTTGTATTGAGAGATCTCCGACATATCGATGCATCTCTTTCAAATGAACCGATCCGTCCAAATCGTGTCTTCTACAAGATGCATCGCAATGTTCTTGACAGACTCGACCCGTGATCGAGGGAAATGGATTTTGCTCTACAAATAGTTGATAAGCATCTTCCATTCGATTATCTCTAATTAAGCGTAAGAATCCGGGAAGGTCGGGATGCATCGGACACCGATTTTCGCAAGGGGCTTCGAATAATTGTTCACATGAGCCCGCAAGACAACGCTTTTCATTAATATGGGTTAAATATTCGTTTTTAAAGTATTTCAACGTTGTTAAAATGGGATTGGGTGCGGTTTGGCCGAGCCCGCAAAGAGATCCTTTTTTAATCGTTTGACAAAGGGATTCCATTAGGGATAAGTCCTCAATCGACCCTTTTCCTCTTGTAATTTTCACCAAAATAGATAATAATTGGTTCAAGCCTACTCTACAAGGGACACACTTCCCGCATGATTCGGATGTGGTAAATTCCAGGAAATAACGGGCAACATCCACCATACAATTGAATTCATCCATTGCAACAATTCCCCCGGAACCTAAAATGGCACCTAAGCTTGAAAGGCTCTCGTAATCTATCGGAGTGCTGAAATGATAAGAAGGAACGCATCCACCCGATGGACCTCCGAGTTGAACTGCCTTAATTCCTTTCTTCGAATAGGATCCGCCCCCGATATTGAATAACATGGTTTCCAATGGAACTCCAAAAGGAATTTCCACCAACCCCGTGTTCTTTATTTTCCCTACAAGAGAAAACACTTTGGTGCCGGCGCTTTTTGCGGTGCCGGTCTCTAAAAACCATGAAGCCCCTTTTATAATGATCGGACTTATATTAAACCATGTTTCAACGTTATTGATATTTGTCGGTTTATCCCACAATCCTTTCTGTGCGGGAAATGGCGGCCTTGGTCTCGGTCGACCCGCTTTTCCCTCGATAGATGCAATAAGGGCAGTTTCTTCACCACAAACAAATGCGCCCGCCCCTTCAACGATATGCAGTTTAAAATTGAATTGGGATCCGAGGATGTTCTGGCCCAAGATGCCATATTTTTCGGCATCGGCTATTGCATCTCTTAGCCGTATGATTGCAAGTGGATATTCCGCTCTGCAATAAATGATACCCTCATCTGCCCCCATAGAATAGGCTCCGATTACCATTCCTTCAATCAATGAATGAGGATCCCCTTCGATCTCGTTCCGATTCATATACGCTCCGGGATCCCCTTCATCAGCATTGCAAATGATATACTTCTTGGATCCTTGTGAATTTTTCATCAATTCCCACTTTCTGCCGGTTGGAAACCCCGCGCCTCCCCTACCACGAAGATTCGATTTTTTTACTTCGTTTATAATATCCTCAGGCTTCAATTCTGTTACCGCTTTTTGAAGGGCTTTGTACCCGCCAACGGCTACGAATTCTTCGATGGAAGAAGGATTTATCAATCCGCAATTTCTTAATACTATTTTCCTTTGCCCCTTGTAGAAGGGAACTTCGTTCCAATTCGGAATATTGCCGGCTCCTTTTCCGAATTCATATTTTTCTGCGAGGAAGTCCCATTCTTGAATTTTCAGTAAAATTTTTGGGTGAGTAAATTTTTGATTTGTGATACATTCGAGCATGCTGGGGATGTCCGAAACAGAAAACTTTGAGAACATTATTAGTGGTTGATTCGGGATATGAACCGTGACGAGCGGTTCATAACTGCAATATCCGAAACAGCCAACAGGAACCACATCAGCCTTCAATTTTGTGTTATTCACTTCCTTTTTCAAAGCATTAAACACGTCTTCGGAACCATTGCCGATACCACAAGTTCCCATTCCGACGGTTATTCTGATCTTTCCCGGAAAAAGGAGCTTCATTCCTTTTTCTTTCAAAGATCCTAATCCTTTATATTCAATTTGCTTCATTTCGATTCCCCATCTTTAATTTTCTGAATAATTTGTTTAATAGATTCCGTTTTAACATTACTATAAATAATTCCATCGATTTCCACCACAGGGGCCAATGCACATTGCCCAAAGCAAGCAACGGTTCTTAAAGTAAAAGATCGGTCATCAGATGTTAAAAAAAATTTCTCGCTTTCTTCTTCGGGATCTTCCTTCAATTGGAGAAAATTCTTGATATTTTCTAAGACGAGCTTTGATCCTTTAGTATGACATGCAGTTCCTCTGCAGACCGTTATGCAATGTTTCCCTTGCGGTTTTAAATTAAAGAATGAATAGAATGTGACCACATTATAAATTTTTGAAAGAGGGATTCGCATCTTCTCTGAAACGTATCTTATCACCGCTTTTGGTAAATATTTATTCGGATGCGCGTTTTGGAGAGCTTCCAACACACCCAAAAGAGATCCCACTGAATTTTTATGTTTTTCAATAATTTTATCCATTATACTGCAATCTAATGTGTCAGATACCGATTCATTCATCATATCATTAGCCTCCTCACAATAAAAGTAGCGAAATCGAATATATTCAAAATCCGTTCATTGATGTATTGATAATTGGAATTGTTTTCCGGATGGAATTCTTGCTTGTATAAATAGCAACTGAAATGCGTGATACACTTAGGACATGTTGTGACAAGTGTTGAAGCACCCGTTTGCGCGGCATCTTTTAATCGGAGTTCCCGTAATATTCTTGAATTATTGGTACAATTTAGAAAAGAAGAAACCCCGCAACATTGCGCATTCTCCTTCGTATTTTCCATCTCTATAAGGTTGACCCCTTTTAGGGCTGTTAATACTTGCCGTGGGGCATCATAAATACCGCTCAGTCGACCTAACCGGCAAGGATCATGATATGTAATCGTGATGGAAGAAGAATCCCTTGGAATGAATTTTTTGTCGATTTGTCTTTCTAATATTATTTCGGAAAGATGTTTTACTTCAAATGGGAGCGCTCCCAATAATTTTGGATAGATATTTTTCCACATTTCATAACCTTCAGCGCATGAAACAACAAGCGTTTTGATTTTTGCTTTTTTATATTGCTCAATATTATATTTTGCCAATTGTATTGCAGTGGAAGTCTCACCCGCCCAATAAACATCATGACCGCAACATTTTGTATCGAAAACAACGGGTTTTATTCCTCCTAAGTTTAAAATTTTAATCGTAGAAATTGCCATTTCTCGATAATCTACAGCATAATCATTAAACACGGTTTCCATTACTCCAAAACAACCGATAAATACCCCCACATCGGATTCTGCAGACACCTTTAATTGAGGATTCGAGCGGATGAACTCCATGCTGTTGATCGTATGTTCTCCCTCGACTTGAGTATTCGGATTAAGATAGAACACGCCTTGATGGGTTAAACATTCATTGAGCAAATCTTGAGATATTTGATTGGAAAGAGCGTATTCTCGGATTTCTTGCATTAATTCCGTAAAATTAACTCCTTGTGAGCCGTCATACATGGGACAATCGACCATACATTGTCCGCACGTTAAACATTCATATAAATTAATCTTTGAAATCATATCGTTAAATTTAGTTATGTCCGACTCTGTTAATTTACGCAGAAACTCCCTTGGCGCGAACCCCTTTAATTGATTTGTTGGGCAAACCGTATTACACGCATTACATGAAAAACAATAATTGATCATGGATTTCAAGCGGGAAATGCGATCCGCTAGCTCCGATGTTTCCATATGCTTGTGAAGATCCTTATTCTATATTAATATTTTTGTTGTAGAAAGCAAAAGCATGAAAAAAATAAAATCAAAATCAATTCTTTAAAATATTTAATGAGAATTTCTATTTCTCGGCGTTGATTTCGAACAAAACTTTGATATTTTCTTTGGTTTTAAGAGCCGCATCAAACGCTTCTTGACATTTCTCAAGCGGGAATGTTTTCGAAATAATCATGGAAGTATCAAAGGTTTTTTTCGCCAACAACTCGATTGCAGTTTTAATGTCTCGCATCACATACATCAGCGTTCCGATCACTTCGGTTTCTCTGTCTTGAATATTAGCCATTTTAACCTTGGTTTCGTGGCCGAATACACCAACCACAATCACTTTTCCACCTTTTCTGGCTATGTCCAAACTGTCTCGAATAGATTTCTCGATTCCTACGCACTCAAAGACTACATCCCATCCTTCAAACGGCTTCATTCCCAAGATTTCTTTCACCGCATCCACTTTCGAGGGATTAATCGTTTTCGTTGCACCGATTTTCTTTGCAATTTCCAACCTTTCATCTTGGAGGTCTGTGATCACGATTTCTCGCGCTCCTGCCGCTTTCACCGCAACCAAGGTCATTAATCCGATAGTACCTGCTCCGACGATTACAACGTTCTTTTGGAAGAGGTCACCCGCCCTTCTAACAGCATGGACACCCACCGCCAAGGGTTCAACAAGAGCAGCATCTTTCAAGCTTAAATTGTCGGGTATCGGCACTGTTTTTTCAGCAGGCAATAAAAAATAATCCGCCATCGCTCCGTCCCCTTGACAGCCCATTACTCTAAGACTTTCACAAATATTATAGCGCCCGATTTTGCATAAATAGCATTTTCCGCATACCAAATTCGGTTCGGAGGTCACGCGTTGTCCTTTCTTGAACCCTTGAACCCCAGCACCCACCTCTTCAACCCATCCGGAGAATTCATGTCCGGGTGTGGCGGGTAATGGAACAAAGGGATGTTCGCCTTGATAGGCATGCAAATCGCTTCCACAGATTCCGCAATATGCAATCTTCATCAAAATCTCACCGGGACCAGGCGTCGGTTTCGGAAATTCTTCGACCACCGCTTTCTTTCCCGGCAATTCAAGTCTGATTCTTCTCATGAATGATCTCGTGAAGAAACCGCTCCAAAGTTAAAAAGCTTTTTTCTCCGCAAAATGCTCATTTTCTTCGGGAATATATAAATCAAATTTTTGGTTTTATGATCCTTTAATATCAATACGTGAAAGGGATTCCGGATTAAATCAAGAATGCGGACATTACATTCTCTATATCATTTGATCCGGCATGGGATGCGGATTAGTATAAAAATCAAAAAAACAAACCGATTTATGAAAAGGATCTTCGAATTATATAAGCATTCATTTGAAAAAACGATTTCCATTTGCAAAAATGCAAAAACAAAAAACATAGCTGTTGAATCGGCAAAATCTTAAAATATATCTGCACATAACACAATGTATGGCTATCAATGATTTGAAGAATATCGCTGACAAGATCCTCGGTATTCAAAAGAAAGCCGTGAGCGACCTCACTATCACAAACGAAATGCTTGAAGCGGTAAGGCTGATCATCGAAAAAACCACAGAAGGAAAAAAAATTATCACTACGGGGATGGGAAAGGCGGGTATCATTGCAACTAAAATGTCCGCAACCTTGAGCAGTATCGGAATACCGAGCTTCTACGTACACCCCGCAGAATCCCTTCACGGAGATTTGGGAAGAATCTCCGAAGGCGAACCCATCATCGCTTTTTCTCATTCGGGCTCCACAAGCGAACTCATTTCGATGCTTAATGCCCTTCAGACACTCTATAAATCCACCAACCCGATCATCCTCATCACCAATTCCCAAAATCCAAAAATTAACTCCGCTGTGATGGTTAGATACTCAATGGAACAAGAATCATGCATCGTTAAGAAAGTCCCGTCAACATCCACCACATTAATGCTCATAATTGCCGATATTATCGCAATCACCGCTTCTGAATATTTGGGATTGGATGATTCTTGGTTTAAGCTCAGACATCCCGGCGGAGCCATCGGGGAGTCATACAAAAAGGAACACAAATAACTTGCAACTATTTAAGCGCTCTCAAACAAAGGAATAAATATAAGTTTTAATTTTTTTCTATAGCAAAAAAAATTCATGGAAATGGTGATTACTATTACCGATTTGAAAATCTTTTATGAAGCATATAATTACCTCAAAAATGCTGCCGAAGTTTCGTTAAAAAAACTCGACGAAAATAAGGTATTAAATATTTTTGATATCCTAATTAAAGGAAAAAATAACATGATTGTTGTCGATGGCCAAGGAAGATCTCTCGAATCTCTGCTATTGGCGGAAGATTGCCTCGAACACACGGGATTTCCGATTATTTTACCCTCGACAAACGCGAATTTGAGACCTTGCGTTGCAGGAGATATCCTCTTTGTTAATACGGGCTCTGCGAAGGGCTCTATAAGAAAACATTGTGAAGAAGCTTCAAAAATAGGAATGAAAATCATTGGAATGACCACGAATCAAGAGTTCGCTAACCAATATCCCGACCTGATGATTATTCCTTTAAACCAACAAAAAAACCCAAAATATGCCCCACTTGGCACCGAATTCGAATTCTGTACCGCCATCATCGGTTCCCTCATCGGGTATTCCATCACGGATACACCGGAAAAATCCCTTGAAAATTTTAGAGCTAATGAAAAAATAATCCTTGAACTGCTCAACAACACCTATATTAAATACCAATCAGAAGAATCCAAAGAATCCTTCATCAAATTCATCGACCTCATTCAAAAATACATCCCCAAAGCTAACAATAAAAAAATATACTTCAGAGGCGTCGGAAGAGATATGATAGTCTCTCGAGTCGCGGCTATCAGATACGGGCATCTCCACAAAGAACCGGATATCGACCTTCGTGTAATCTACGAAGGCCACTGGGACTTGCGGGAAAAAGATGATTTAATCATCCTCATTTCGGGTTCGGGATCCACCACACAAACCATGGATTATGCGGTCCAAGCCTTCATCACCGGTGCAAACATCGTCGGAATTACCTCATTCAAGGATTCGGACCTCGGCAAATTCTCAAGAAGATGCAACGGATGTATTGAAGTGCCAGGAAGAAAACACTTATTCAGCATTTACAACATGGCTCCCGAAAAGAGGCTTGCATATTTACCGGAATTCGAATTGAATACATACATCACCCTTGATTGTTTGTTGGCTCAGATCGCCTCCGATAACCAAATAACCGAGAAAGATATGGAATTATCTCACCGACAGAAGATATTTGAATGAGCTTTTTCGATTTTTTACTCCTTTTTAGGTAATTTTGTACCGTTTCCGGCTGTTCGTTTCT